>DATGMY010000335.1:0-3872 GCA_035307005.1 Flavobacterium sp.
GGTTTTAAAAATATTTATCTGAAAAATCGGCTTACTACGCTCACTACTTACTACAAAATGAGTTTTTGACACTCTATACCTCTTATAGAGTATGAGTAGTAGGTTGTAGTAAGTAAAAAAAAAGTACCTACTACATTACTCATACTAGTGTTTATAAGGCTTTAAGGGTTCTTTGTAGTAGGTAGTAGGTACAATAAGTAAATTAAATACAAAAAAAAGCTTAAAAAGAGTTTTAAGCAAAAAAAAACGTCCTAAGAAATTAGGACGTTTTATAAATGTTCTTTGTTTTTTAGAGTTAAATCAAACCAAGTTTTTTGGCTTTTTTCTTTTCTACTGGATCCATCATCATTAATTTAAAATAAGATTCTGCAGCATCTTCTTTTTCAGAAGGTAGAAACTCGTTGTATTTCATGTGTAATTTAAAAGACTTTGGTATTCTACCTTTAAAAAGCTTCTTTAATTTATCTAAATAACTATCTTTTTTCATCGTCTATAACATGTTATGATATGTGCAAATTTATTACTAATTTCAATTATAACCAAAAAACGGAGATTAGTTTTCTTATCAATAACCAAGCTCTCATATCTGTTCTTAGTCTTTTTGGCTTTATTCCATTCTTTTATACTCTTGGCCAATTGCTGTATTTTGACATGCAGTAAAGGGTGTGAACCTTTATCTTTGATGTGTTCTTCAGCAATGTGCTGTACATGTTCTCCATCCCAAATAATGGGTATTTTTCTTTTTCTGTGAGTGATATATCCACTTTTAAATGTATTCATTTTTTACTTCTGATTAAAGTTATAGTAATTAGCTGCCTTTTTCTACAATATAATAACCATACCTTGGATATTCATATCCTTCTGTACGCTTACTTTGTATTTTAAATCCTAAAGCTCTTAACGCCTTTCCTATTTTCGCTTCATGAGTACGTTCACCCGGTGCATGCTTTGATAAAATAAGTTTAATGTCAGTTGCAGTTTTAAAATGTATGTCCTGTTCTACAACTATTTTCTCCCTAAAATTACCTATTCCGGGAGGATAGAAAAATCTTTCAATTAACTCTTGTTCTACTGATCTAACCGTATATTTTTTATTTCTACGTTCGTTTTCTTCGATCTCAACCGCAGATAGCTCATATTTAAACCCTCCATGGTACATGTAGTAAGCTTGTGCCCAAACTCTATCTATATCAATGTCTTTTTTATAATCAAAGTTGATTTTATCTGTAAGCTCAAAGCAAAGCCATCTAACAGAACCTGTTTCATCATTTAAAAATTGACTGTCGTTTGTACTTCCTACAAAATTGGCTCTACGCATTAATCTTGTTTCTCTAGCTGCATACGGCAAACGTCCTTTAAAAACATCTTTTGATATAACTGATTTTAGTTGATTGATTTCGCCTCTATTGAATGTTTTACCCACTTCATCTAAGTTGTGGCATCACCACCAGAGGCGTTTGTGCTTTCTTGAGCTTGTGCAAAGCCCGCCCATAGCAGTCCTGCTGCTAGCAGTGCAATGGGTCTTGATTTGTTTTTTGTCATATTGATTTGTTTTAAATTATTAATACTCGTTTTTATTTATCGTTTTATTTCTGTGTCGTTTCGGGTTCTTCCAATGAACGCCAACGTTTTAGCAGTAGGCGATGTGGCGCTTTCTCTCGAGTGTAATTGTGCGCCATATTGCTTACTGCGTGTTATGTGTCTTTATTTTTTAATCATGATTTCATTAATCTCATTGTCATAAACCATAACCAAGTGTCGATCCCAATTCATGAATTCGTCACAAGTAAATTCCAACATATCTTCTTTCCATTCTTTGAATTCAATCATATCCATTTCGATTGGACCTTTGATCTGTTCTTTAATTTCAATATCAGATGTAATTCTTTCAACATTATAATAGTCAGCAATAATAAAGCTACCATCAGGGGCGGTTGTTAAATTGTGATATTGAGGCTGGTCTTCTAAATTTAATATATTTCCAGTTTTTAAATCTATCTCATAAAGGTAGTCGGAAGTCAAAACCAATCCTTTTCCATAAATACTCGAAATTGATACTTTACGAGGTGTTCCTCTAAATTGACCGCACCAATCATTCTTATTATCTTCTTTGAATTTAATCCAAGTCCAATTTTGTGAATTCCAAGGACTCTCATTGTCATAGATTCTTTCCTCGAATTCTCCCGAGTATGGTTGGTCTATTATTTCTGCTTCAATTATCATTTGGGTATGATTTTCCTATGACGGTTCGCCGCTTGCCGTAGGTGGCGATTTCGAAGCACTTCACTGTCAACCTGCACCAAACTTGGATAGAAGCACGAACCTTCAATTAACCACGTCACCGCCACTTGCGGCAAACGGCTGTTATGTGATGTTATATTTTAATCAGGTAAGTTTTCTCTTTCTATCACGCCGCTTAACCATTCTCTTTTGTTTTTTATTTTACTGTAATTCTTAGCCAGATAACCACTAAAATAGATGTTCACTCCTGGTTTGTCAGGAGTTGAAGGCCATAGTTTTACTTGGTCGGGTAAATCATTAGGATAAGAAAATACAGGATTCTTTTTTCCAAAATCACATTCATATATAGGAAATTTCGACAAGTTGTTGATATAGATGCAAGTCGGTTTGGAACCATTCATAGTTGTGAGATTAAAAGGGACATAAGGTAATGTGTATTGTGCTGCCGCAATGTTGAGCTGTACATACTCTTCCAGCCTGTTGTCTTCTGCTTCAATCATAGATTTTATGGTATCATTGACGATAGCAGCAATTTCTTCGAGTTTCAAATCCGACTGAAATTCAGGTGTTGCTATGTTTGTTACAGCATTTCCAACGTATTCTTGACCGATACCTTTTAGTCTGTTTCTAAGATTCATAACCGTTACCAAAGAATACGGTTTATTTGTCGTAAATCCATTTAAGTCGTTGCATAACTTTACTATAAGTGCGGATAAAATTGAGTGTGTGCTATACTTTTTTTCGCTTCTGATTTCGATTTTGGTCTTTAATTCTTTGATTAGATTTTCAGAAAGAAATATCTGTACAGTTCTTTGATTGACTCTTGTCATTTTTTGCCAGATAAGCTGTAACAAAGAGGTTAGACCAACGCGATACCATTGCTTTGCAACAGCCAACTTAGTCGCTTCTTCTTTGGTATATTTTGGAGATAATATATTAGGGGGAAGTGCTAATAGGATTTCACCTATAGGTTCTTTTTTTACTGTTTTCGACCAATTATTGAGAAACGAAAAAAAGCCTTGCCCATCCAAACAGACGTGTGAACAATGTATGCTTAAAATACAACCATCACTTAAATGTGTCAGCTGTATGCTCAATGGTGCCGTTTTCCCTTTTACGAAGCCAGGGATGTTTATTCCTTTATTAAAGTAGTTATGCAGATTTTTGATTTGCTGAACATCTGAAATTTTTAAATTATTTTGATGCTTTACATAAAATGAAACGCCTTCGTTGTTCATTGTTATACCAGTTCCATTATGCTCTACTCGTCCAGATAAATGAGGATAATGATTTAAAACCATACCCAAAGATGCCTTCATCTCATTTTCGTCCAACAGGATATCATAAACCCATAGTCCTTTAATAACCATTTTTAGAAGATTCAAATCCAATTGTGAGAATTTCCAAATAGAATTTGTATCGTTAGGATTCGTTGCTTTTACAATAACCATATCATATTTCGTGGGGTTGGTTTTCAATAATATCACATAACGTCTCGCGCATAACGAAAGTGGCGAGCTAAAATACGCAAGTTTTTCGGTTAAACTTTTTACTTTCTAAAAATACACAAAACTCTCGTTTCAGCAATAAATTCGCCATTTTTGTTATGCGCTGTTGTGCATAGTGCTTTA
>DATGMY010000336.1:0-2616 GCA_035307005.1 Flavobacterium sp.
TTCATTGGTCTCATTCGTTAGTTGAAACTATGCACTTTAAGTGCAAGACTTTCAGTTTCTAAAAATTTTTGCCACGGATTAAAGGATTTTTAGGATTATAAAAAATCTGTGTAAATCCTTTAATCCGTGGTTTTTTTTTTCAATCAGACTTTCAGTCTGAAATCAAACCTATGGACTTTCAGTCCATAGTGGTTTAGTTTCTCTTAAAATTTGTAGCTCATATTAAAACCAAACTGGTAATGATTGAATTCCTGATGGTATTCAAATGCCGGACGAAACGTTAAATCGTCATCTACGTTGAATTGCTGCAAATGTGCATCCACGTTGGCGTCCACAATGTTTAGTACATACAAGCCAATGGTTATAAAAAGGGACAAGTCACGATTTTTTTGCGACTGTGTCTGTACGATCAGCAATTGATCGGCAGTGTAAGAACCAATCCGTTTCCGGTCTGTACGTTCAACGCCTCTCAGACGCAATTTATACTCGTCGCGTGCTGCCTGATATTTTGTTTGATTGTCAATGTAAAAATATATACTGGTTCCCAAACCCGCATAGACCAGCGGAACTTTCCAGTAACTTTTGTTGTATATCTGACCCAAGCCCGGAACAACCGCCGAATAAAAAGCAGCCTTGGAAGGTGTCAGCGGATCCAAAGCACGCAGTTCCATTTTACTTAATCCCGTTGGAGCAGGAGCAAGAGAGTCCTGTTGGGCAAATGCTGTGATGCCCACCAACAAAAAGATGTTATGTAACAGACACCGCACTATTTTTTTAATAATTTCAGAATGCGCTCTAAATCTTCAGCTGAATGAAACGGAACGGAGATTTTTCCTTTTCCGTTAGCGGCAATTTTTACATCCACTTTGGCTCCAAAAAAATCGGTAAAGACTTTTTTCTGTGTATCGGAAATTGTGTAAAGCATTTTCTTTTTCGAAGCGTTTTTCTCCGCCGGATTCAAAATGTTTTCCTGGTAATTTTTTACCAAAGTTTCGGTTTCGCGTACCGAAAGATTTTCCATTATGATTTTATGGTAAATATCTAACTGGGCTTCGTGATTTTCAATGCTGATCAAAGCTCGTCCGTGCCCCATACTGATAAATCCGTCTCGAATTCCGGTCTGAATGATCGGGTCGAGTTTCAGCAAACGCAAATAATTGGTAATGGTTGAGCGTTTTTTTCCTACACGGTCGCTCATTTGTTCCTGTGTCAGTTGCACTTCATCAATCAACCTTTGGTACGACAAGGCAATTTCAATCGGATCCAGATCGTGGCGCTGAATGTTTTCTACCAATGCCATTACCAGCGAATCGTTGTCGTTGGCAATACGGATATAGGCAGGAATAACGGTTAGTCCCGCAAGTTTGGAAGCCCGAAGACGACGTTCTCCCGAAATCAGCTGGTATTGGTTGAAAGCCATTTTACGAACCGTAATCGGCTGAATCACGCCTAATTCTTTGATAGAAGTGGCAAGTTCTTTTAACGTTTCTTCGTTAAAACTGGTTCGTGGCTGAAAGGGGTTGATTTCAATACTGTCAATATCTAATTCAATGATATTTCCCACCACTTTATCTGCATTGGTATCTTCTACCGATTTGATATCGTTTTCAGGATCTTTTAACAATGCCGATAAGCCTCTTCCCAAAGCTTGTTTCTTAACTGCTTTTGCCATATTGAATTAGTTGTTTTTCTTGATGATTTCCTGTGCCAGACTTAAATAGTTGCTTGCTCCTTTGCTGGCAGCGTCATAATTGATGATGCTTTCGCCAAAAGAGGGTGCTTCGCTCAGTTTTACATTGCGCTGAATAATGGTATCAAACACCATATCGTGGAAATGTTTTTGTACTTCTTCTACCACCTGATTTGATAAACGCAAACGCGAATCGTACATTGTAAGCAACAATCCTTCGATGTCTAAATTGGGATTATGAATTTTCTGAACACTTTTGATGGTATTGAGCAATTTTCCCAATCCTTCTAAAGCGAAGTATTCGCATTGAATCGGAATAACTACAGAATCTGCGGCTGTTAACGCATTCAACGTCAGTAAACCCAATGAAGGTGCGCAATCTATGATGATATAATCATATTGATCTTTTATCGGAGCCAAAGCTTGCTTTAGCATATACTCTCGGTTTTCCTTGTCCACCAGTTCGATTTCGATGGCAACCAAATCGATGTGGGCAGGAATTAAATCAACGTTTGGCGCACTGCATTCCAATGCAGCATCCTGTGGCGCAACGCTATGTTCTAAAATCTGGTAGGTTCCGGCTTCTACACTTTCTACATCAATTCCTAAACCGGAAGTAGCATTCGCTTGCGGGTCGGCATCTATCAAAAGCACTTTTTGCTCTAAAGCACCCAGTGAAGCTGCAAGATTTACAGAAGTAGTGGTTTTTCCTACACCACCTTTCTGATTGGCAACTGCTATAATTTTACCCATTTGTCTGATTTGATTTTTAAACGGTAAAATTACGATATTTTACGAGTTTAGAAAATCTTATTTATTAACAATTTGCTAAACTTATTTAAAGAAGTAAGTTGAACTTTTTTTAATTTTGATATTTAACCCCAACGGAGTTCAAAACTCCGTTGGGGTTGCACTTTGAAATCTAT
>DATGMY010000337.1:0-2856 GCA_035307005.1 Flavobacterium sp.
ATTGTTGGCGTTGTTTCTTTTCACAAGTTTTGCCTTGAAAATATTCCTCAACGAACGGTCTTTTGAACCACGCGAACGCGATTATGCTGTGGTGGGTTCATTTATGGTTTTTGCCATTTGGGTAGGTTACGGTGTGTATGCGATTTATGAATTTTTGGCTCAGAAACTCAACGCAAAAATTGCTTTACCTGTTGTGTTGAGTGCTACTTTTTTAGCTTCTCCGGTATTGATGGCTACAGAAAACTGGGACGATCACGACCGTTCGGGTAAATACACCGCTTTAGCATTGGCACGTGCGTACATGGATTCATTAGACGAAAACGCCATTATTTTTACTATTGGAGACAACGATACGTTTCCGCTTTGGTATTTGCAGGAAGTCGAAGGCTACCGAACCGATGTGCGTGTGGTTTGTACTACTTTGATGCAGGCAGAATGGTATATTGATCAGATGAAAGTTCGTTCGTACGAATCAGATCCGTTGAAAATACGTTTCAACCACCGGCAGTATTCAGGAAATAATCTGTATTACACGCTTATTGCGCCAACAGTTGACGACCGCGTGGACTTGAATACCATTATGGAATTCATTGCCAGTGACCGTCCGGAAACCAAAATGAAAATGCAAAACGGAATGGATGTAGTCCGTATTCCAACCAATAAATTCAAATTGACGGTGGACAAAGAAAAGGTGTTGAAAAACGGTATTGTTTCACCACAGTTTGCCGATCAGATTGTTTCGGAAATTCCGATTGATGTAAAGGCGAACGCCTTGTACCGTATGCGTATTATAATGTTTGATATTATTGCAAACAACAACTGGGATCGTCCGGTATATTTTACCAACGGATCGTTGACACCCGAAGATTTCCTGTGGATGAAAGACTATCTGCAATTAAGCGGAATGGCATATAAACTGGTTCCTGTAAAAGCAACCGCTTCTTATGATGAACATCCGTTGTATATAGGCAGCATTGATTCGGAAAAAATGTATAATACGGTAACCAACTGGTACTGGGGTAATTTTGGTAGCCCGGATATTTACCACGATCCGGAAACAAGAAAAAACAGTTTTGCTTTCAGAACCAATCTTATACGTTTGGCAGAACAATTAATTGCTGAGAATAAATTAGACAAAGCCAAAACGATTCTGGATCTGGGAATGGAGCAATTTCCAATGGAACTTTACCTTCCGAATGATGGTTATGGAATGTATATTTCCGTAGAACCCTTTGCCGATTTGTACTATACGATCAATGAACGAGAAAAAGCGGCAGAAATCGCCACAAAATTATATATTAAAGCTGAAGAAGACCTGAATTTCTACAAAGGAATGAAAGTAACCGACCAGCAGGAATATGCCTATGAAATTGTTCGGGCATTTGACACGGCTTACCGCATTATCGATAATTGTAATATGCACAAAGACAGTGCAACCGTGGCAACGTTAAATCAGAGACTGGCTTCGTTTGAAGAATATTTCGCTCATTATTTGACCTCTTATAAACAAAACAGAGAACGCGATATGCAGATCATTTTGGAACAGGAAGCTATGGAAGATTCGATAGACACAATAGAATAACTCCTGAAAAATTTAAAAGTCAAAATAATAAGAACCTGAAGAGTCAAAATCCTCAGGTTCTTTTTTTCTTTCTGAATACAATAGTTTGGTGTGTTTGTTTGATGAATTTTTAAATTATTATCCGTATTTGAAAAAGACCATTCAAATGAGCTGATCGAAGTTTTGGTTTCTGCTTTAGAAAATGAAGAGAACAATTCCGGAGGAAGAAGTGGCTACAACTATTTAGCACAAACAATGAAAAGCATTGCGAAAGAGTTTCCCGAAGCTGAGGAACAAATTTATGGAGTTGCTCACAAACTCAAAGAGAAATTTCCCCGACGTCCTGCAATGCAAGAGGTTCTAAATAAATTGCTTTCAGCTAAAATCTAACGGTGTTTTTAAACACCTTTTTTTATTTAATATTTCAAAGCGACATATTTTGTCCATCGATCTGATTATCTTTGACCAAAAATACATACAATGGCAAAGCAAGATACGATTAAACGGCAATTTTTAATCATTGAATTTTTGAGGAGGCGTCCGGCTAATTTTGATGAAATCGATGCGTATTTACTGGAAAAGGAGCAAGATACCGATTTCAGTTTAATCATCAGTCAGCGGACTTTTCAGCGCGACCGTAAGGATATATTGAGGTTATGGGGCATTGAAATCCAATACAACAAACGTGAGGATGTGTATGAGATCATAGAAGATGAGAACGACCCGTATATCGACCGGATTATGGAAGCGTTTGATATGGTTGCTGTTTTACAGCAATCAAAAACAGTCGGAAATTATATTTATTTAGAAAACCGAAAATCAAAAGGAACGGAATTTTTCAACGGAATTTTATACGCCATTCAAAACGATTTTGCGGTTACATTTACGCATCAAAGCTATTGGCACGGTACGCAAACCCAGCGAAACGTAGTACCCAAAGCCATTAAAGAATCTCAAAACCGTTATTATTTAATTGGCTGGGATTTAGACAAAAAAGATTTCCGCAATTTTGGATTAGACCGCATCAGCAATTTTACGGTAGGCAACAAAAAACATACTTCGCCCAAAATAAAGATTGAAGAGTACTATCAGCACACTTTTGGAATTGAGCGTTACGACGACCCTGTAAAAATTGTGCTGGAATTTGATAACAACCAAAAGGAATACGTGAAATCACTGCCTTTTCATTCTTCACAGAAAATTACCAAAGAAAACAAGCACACCTTTGTTTTAGAATTATTTATGCATCCAACCAATGATTTTATTATGGAAATTTTGCGACACGGTTCTATTTG
>DATGMY010000338.1:0-8652 GCA_035307005.1 Flavobacterium sp.
TTCAGGTTTGTACGGCTTACTGAAACCATTGGATGCTATAGAGCCGTATCGTTTGGAAATGGGAACAAAGCTTCCAATAAACGATAAAAAAGACTTATATGATTTTTGGAAAGAAACGCTTACAAAATCACTGAACAAAGAGTTGAAAAAAAACGATGTTTTAATCAATCTGGCAAGTAACGAATATTTCAGTGCGATTGATAAAAAAGCATTAAAAGCAACAATAATAACCCCCGAATTTAAAGATTATAAAGACGGAAAACTAAAAATGATTAGTTTTTTTGCCAAAAAAGCCCGCGGACTGATGGTGCGTTATATGGCAGACCACGCGATTGAAAATTACGAAGATTTAAAGTTATTTAATTATGAAAGCTATCAGTTTGATGCTTCTTTATCTACAGAGACCAAATGGGTTTTTACGAGGTAGTAATTTTATTATTATTAATACTTTTGATATATTTACCTCATAAACATAAAAATACAATAAGTTATGTACAAAAAATTACTTTTCTTTATATTAGTTCCCGTAATTGCAATAGGTCAAGTGCAAATAGGTGTCGATATAGATGGAGAAGCACCGAATGACCAATTTGGATCTGGCGTGGCAATATCTTCCAATGGTAGTGTTATTGCTGTGGGTGCAGTTTTTAACGATGGAAATGGAGTTGACTCCGGGCGCGTTCAGGTATTTAAAAACATTTTAGGAGTTTGGACGCAAATAGGAAGTAACATAGATGGTGACGCTGCAGGAGATCAGTGTGGGACTGTCGCTCTTTCTTCAGATGGAACGATTATTGCTGTTGGATCTTTGGGGAGTGATAATGGAAGCGATGTAGAAGCAGGTCACGTAAGGGTGTTTGAAAATACTTCTGGAGTTTGGACGCAAATAGGAAGCAAGATAGTTGGTGAAGGTTATGGAGATAATAGTGGGGTAGGTTTAGCTCTTTCGTGGGATGGAACTATTGTTGCTATCGGAGCTCCACATAACAATAATGGAGGCGGTGTAGCAGCAGGTCATGTGAGGGTGTTTGAAAATATATCCGGAGTTTGGACGCAAATAGGGAACGATATAGATGGTAAATCTACGGCAGAATATAGTGGTCATAGCCTATCTCTTTCTTCCGACGGAAGCATTGTTGCCATAGGAGCACGAGGTAACGATCCGGGGCATGTACGTATCTACCAGAATATATCCGGAATCTGGACACAAATAGGGAATGAGATACAGGGCGAAGCTGTGGGTGACGAAAGTGGAGTTGCTGTATCTCTTTCTTCCAATGGAAATATTGTTGCTATTGGAGCTCGGGGTAATAACGGAAATGGACTCCTGTCAGGACATGTGCGGATCTATCAGAATATATCCGGAATCTGGACACAAATAGGGAATGATATAGACGGTGAAGCTGAAGGAGATTGGAGCGGATCCAAAGTATCTCTTTCTTCAGATGGAACGACTGTAGCTATTGGATCTCCTTGGAATAACGATAATGGAAAGGTTGCAGGGCACGTACGTATTTTTAAGAATATGTCTGGGGTATGGAGACAAGTGGGGAATTCTATAGATGGTAAAGCTGCAGGTGATTGGGCTGCAAATGCAGTTCTTTCTTCAGACGGAAATACTGTAATTATTGGAGCCACTCTAAATAGCGACAACGGACAATATTCCGGCAAAGTACGGGTTTATGATATTTCCAATTTATCTTCAAATACATTCGTACTAGAAAACTTTAATATCTATCCTAATCCAACATCTGATGTTTTAAATATTAGTTTAGAAAACAACTTAACTTTAGAAAAAATAACTATTTACAACAATTCAGGTCAAATTGTTAAAACCGCACAACAAAACACTGTTGATGTAAGCAACTTATCATCAGGAATCTATTTTGTAGAAGTAATAACCAATCAAGGGATAGCAACTAAGAAAGTTGTGGTAAAATAATAATTTCACTAATAATCTCTGTCATAGTTAGTTTATGGCATAGATTAACCCTACCCATTCATCAAAACAAACGTATGGCAACCAACAATTGCAGCGGTTTCGGTGCGTAAACGGGTGTTGCCCAATGCTACGGGGAGATAATTACAAGCTATGGCATTTTCAATTTCGGCAGTTGAAAAATCCCCTTCAGGACCAATTAATAAAGTGTAGTTTTGGTTGGGTGTTATACTGTTTTTAAGCTCTCGCTTGGAAGTTTCTTCGCAATGAGCGATAAACTTTTGCCCCGGAATTTCCTTTTTCAGAAAATCATTCAGTTTTAAAGGTTCATTCAGTTTGGGCAGATAAAACTGATTGGATTGTTTCATGGCACTGATTAAGATTTTCTCCAAACGTTCTGTTTTAATGATTTTTCTTTCAGAATGATCACAGATCACAGGAGTGATTTCATCCACGCCAATTTCCGTAGCTTTTTCTAAAAACCATTCATAACGGTCGTTCATTTTTGTAGGTGCAACTGCCAAATGTATGGTATAAGAGCGTTTTTCAAAAAACTGTATTTCGGTTATTTTTACCACACATTTCCTTTCGGAAGCTAAAGTGATTTCGGAAATAAACAAAAATCCTTTTCCGTTGGTAATGTGTAAAATAGATCCTTCCTGTTTACGTAAAACTTTAACAATATGTTTGCTTTCTTCCTTGTCAAAAATAAACTC
Source organism: Flavobacterium sp. (assembly GCA_035307005.1). GTDB lineage: Bacteria > Bacteroidota > Bacteroidia > Flavobacteriales > Flavobacteriaceae > Flavobacterium. The sequence goes on from DATGMY010000338.1 coordinate 2,656, forward strand.
TTTTTGATCTGGATCAATGTCTTGTGAATAAAATAATTGCATCTTAAAAATCCATTCTTGCTTGTGAAACAACTTCGGCATTACTGAAAACGCCTAATCTGTATTTATGATATCCCACAATGCCAATCATCGCAGCATTGTCGGTGGTATATTCAAATTTTGGGATAAACGTTTCCCATCCGTATTTTGTTTCGGTTTCTTTCAACGCCTTGCGGATACCCGAATTTGCTGAAACTCCTCCGCCGATGGCTATTTGCCTGATTCCCGTTTCTGTAACAGCTTTCTTGATTTTATCCATCAGAATTTCAATAATAATGTGCTGAACTGATGCACAAATATCATCGATGTTTTCTTTAATAAAATGAGGATTTTTCTGGGTTTCCTTTTGAACAAAATACAAAATTTGCGTTTTCAAACCTGAAAAACTAAAGTTTAAACCCGGAACTTTAGGTTTGGTAAATGTATAAGCTTTGGGATTTCCGTTTTGAGCGTGGCGGTCAATCAACGGACCACCGGGATAAGGAAAACCTAAAATTTTTGCTGTTTTGTCATAAGCTTCGCCAACGGCATCGTCTGTAGTTTCTCCTAAAACTTCCATATCGGTAAAGGAATTTACCCGAACAATTTGTGTATGTCCACCACTGATGGTAAGTGCCAGGAAAGGAAAATCAGGTTTTTCAAAACCTTCTTCATCGATAAAATGTGCCAGAATATGCGCATGCATGTGATTTACAGCTATCAAAGGAATATCTAAAGCACGGCTAAGCGATTTGGCAAAGGACCCGCCTACTAAAAGTGATCCCATCAACCCCGGACCTTGGGTAAATGCCACGGCACTTAAATCTTTTTTGTCGATTCCTGCTTTTTTCAGTGCCACATCCACCACCGGAACAATGTTTTGCTGATGCGCTCTTGATGCCAGTTCCGGAATCACACCGCCATAAGCTTCGTGAATTTCCTGTTTTGCCACAACATTACTCAGTACTTTGTCGTTACATAATACAGCGGCTCCCGTATCATCGCACGAGCTTTCAATGGCTAAAATGTAAATTGGTTGTTCCATTGTTTATTTCAGATGATAATTTCGGCTTAAAACTACATTTAATAATGAGTTATAAGCGGGGAAATTATTATTTTTGTTTCTTGTTTCAAATGCAAATTTAATATAAATACGGCTATCAAAAAACTTTTAAAAATACTGTTCGGACTTTTGTTGGGATTGGCACTCGTTTTTATACTTGCAGCCGTGATTATTACGACTCCAATCGTACAGACAGAAGTGGCTCATTATGCCACCGAAAGAATCAACAAACACTTTAATATACGTACTTCTATTGGTCAGGTTGCCATACAGTTAGACGGAAGCGTGTTACTGAAACAAGTGCACGTGCTGGATGATCACAACAACGATTTGGCATTTATAGACCGTTTGTACACCAACATAGGAGATTTTAAACAACTGACCGAAGGAAAACTGCTTTTTGGAAGTACCGAACTTCAGGATACACGCTTTTTTATTCATAAATACAAAGGCGATACGCTCACGAATTTAGACAAATTTATCGCCGTTTTTGACGATGGACAACCCGGAGAAGGAAAATTCTTTATGAAAATCGATCATTTGGAACTGACCAACGGACATTTCAGGATTACGGACGAAAACACAGGAAACACTCCCGTTGATTTTAAACAAATGAATGGTTCGTTGAACAATTTCATCGTTCAGGGACCTAATATCAATGCTGATGTAACAAGCTTGAGTTTTGAGGATCAGAGAGGAATTGAAATAAAAGATATGGTGGCTGGGTTTGCTATGACCCGGACTTCTATGGACATAAAACCTTTTGCCGTTGAAACAAAGGAGTCTTTTATCAAGGGCGATATCGAAATGCGCTACAATGAGGGTGATTTGAAATATTTTACGGAACTTGTTCAGCTCAATATTGATTTTCAACAATCAAAAATTGCAACCAATGATTTAAAGTTTTTTTACAATGAATTTGGCAGCAACAACGTTTTATATCTCGATTCGGAGGCAAAAGGTACATTGAATGATTTTAAACTTCAAAATGCCAAACTTTCTGATAAATTTGGTTCGGAAATTATCGGGAATTTTGCACTCAAAAACCTTTTCGTTCAGGAAAATCCATTTCGCATAGAAGCTCAGTTAGACCGGTTAAGCATTACCCGTGACAATGCTCTGGCTTTGTTACCCAACGTTTTGGGCAACGCTCTTCCGCAGGAATTGGATCATTTGGGATTGTTGTTTTTGACCGGAAAAGTGGTTTATCAAGATTTTTACGTTGATGTTGATGTGGAAACCACTTCGGCGTTAGGTTTTACCAAAGCAGATGTGGAACTGTGGAATGTGAACCAAAAACAGAATGCTTCGTACAAAGGTGATCTGGCATTAGACAATTTTGATGTAGGTACGTTGATTGGAAATGAAACTATTGGTACCGCCACATTAACTGCATCAGTGGACGGAAAAAGTTTCGATCCGGAATCGTTTCAAACTGTTTTGAAGAGTGATGTACAATTGTTTGAATTTAATGAATATACCTATACGGATATTTCCATAGACGGAAATCTGAAATACCCTGCCTATACCGGGACTTTGATAAGTAAAGATCCTAATGCTTTGGTTGATTTTAACGGAACATTGGATTTTTCTTCAGAAAAAACGGCATTGGATTTCAAAGCCGATGTGGAACATCTGAATATGAACGCACTTCGGGTTGTCAAAGATTCATTAGGTGTTTTCAGCGGACATTTTGAATTGACCGGAACCGGAAATAATCCGGATACTTTTGAAGGAACAATTTTGGCACAAAACGCTTCCTATACCAATTCGCATGCTGCGTATGCGTTTGATTATTTGTTTATTGAATCGGAATTTAATAATGAAATTCGTCAAATTACCATTCAATCTGAAGATATCGTCAATGGATACGTTCGTGGAAATTTTAAATACAACGAATTGCAAGCACTCGTTGAAAATGCGTTGGGTGGTTTGTATAAAAACTATTCTCCGATTGTTATTGAAGAAAATCAATTTATAGAATACGATTTGCAAATTGAAAACAAAATTGTCGATTTACTGGTTCCAAAGCTTCTGATAGGCGAAGACACTCATGTTTCAGGGAAAATAACTGCTGACGAGGGAGAATTTGTTATGAATCTTAAAACGCCATTTGTAGAATATAAAGACAATAAAATCAGTAATCTGCAGATCGATGTCAACAGTTTACATGAAAATCAGAACGCGTGTATATCAATAGACACGATTGATCTGAAAATTTATAAGATGTATGATTTCATATTGAACAATACCAAACGGAATGATACTTTGTATGTAGATACGTATTTTAAAGGAGGGGCAGAGGCAAACGATACTTACAGATTAAATTTTTATCACACAATAGACGAAGAAAACAAGTCGATTGTAGGCATTGATAAATCAGAAATTCAATTCAAAGAATCGGTTTGGTATCTGAATGAATTTGAAAACGATAAAAACAGAATTATCTTCAATAAAAAAATCGATGATTTTCTCATTGAAGATATTACATTGTCGCACAACGAACAAATGGTTTTGCTCAATGGAAGTTCCAGAGGAAAGGAATATAAAGACCTGAATCTGAATTTCAACAATGTAGAATTGGATAAAATTACGCCCGAGTTGCAAAGTTTAACTTTTGCAGGTTTGCTCAATGGCAGCATTTCCTTTATTCAGGAAGAAAACACTTTTAAACCTACATCTAATCTGATAATCAGAGATTTGGAAATTAACGATGTTTTATTGGGATTATTTAATTTTGAAGTAGAAGGAGACGAAGCACTTCAAAATTTTAAAGTAAAATCGGGCATTGTCAACGATTATGAAGAAAGTTTTTATATGAACGGGTTGATCAGCATCAATAACGGAAAGAGTAATCTCGACCTTGATGCCGGATTAAACAAGCTCAGTTTAAAAGCTATTGCACCGTTTTTATCGAGTATTATGTCTGATATTCGAGGCGATGCTTCAGGTAGAATTACCATTCAGGGCACACACAACAATCCTGATATTCAAGGAAAATTGTACCTGACCAATGCCGGTATGCGTCCTGTTTTCACAGGGGTGGATTATCTTTTTGATGAAAATGCACCTTTAGACGTTACAGAGGGTGAGTTCATTCTTCGGAATGTCAATATTACCGATTCCAAATCCAAAACCCGTGGAGAACTGAATGGTGTTATTTCACACAACAAACTTAAAAACTGGTACATAGATGCCCGTTTATCGTCTGAGAATCTGTTAGCCCTTGATTTGGAATATCAGGAAGGAACTCCTTATTATGGAACTGCTTTTATTGATGGATTTGCCACCATAAAAGGTCCGGTAGAAGCTTTGGAAGTAAATATAGAAGCTGCATCAAAACCCGGAACTAAAATTAAAATCCCTTTGGATGATGCCGGAGGATTGGGCGACAATAATTATGTACATTTCCTTTCTCCCGAAGAAAAAGCCAATCGTTTAAAGGGCATACAAACACCTCTCAACAATAATCGTTTTGGTGGTGTTCAGTTGAATTTTGAATTCAATATTACGCCCGATGCCGAAATAGAAATTTTGTTAGACCGTGCTTCCGGACACGGAATGAAGGGAAATGGATATGGATTTATTACAATGGAAATCAATACGCTGGGTCGTTTTAATATGTGGGGAGATTTTATGGTTTACAACGGCGAATACAATTTTAAATATGGAGGAATCATCGATAAGAAACTCGATGTTGTGAAGTACGGTACCATTCGATGGGATGGTGAACCGCTCAACGCTATTCTGGATTTGAAAGCGGTATATAAAACACAATCAAATCCTGGAATTATTATTGAGAGTTCAGAAATCAACAGAAAGGTGGATACCGAAGTAGCTATTGTGCTGCAAGGAAATCTCAGCAGTCCGGAAATCGACTTTTTGATTGACTTTCCTAATGTAGGTTCCAGTCTCAAATCAGAGATTGATTATAAATTAGCAGACAAAGATACCCGAGAAACCCAGGCGATGGCTCTTTTAGCGACTGGTGGATTTATAACGTCAGACAGCAGGGCAGATGTGGTTTATGGCAGTTTGTTTGAACGTGCCAGCAGTTTGTTTGACGATCTTTTTTCTGATTCGGAAGGTAAAATTCAATTGGGTTTAAACTATTCGCAAAGCGACCGGAATCCTTATTTGGAAGCAAACGAAGAAGCACGCGTGGGGGTTACTCTTTCCACACAGATTTCTGACCGTATTCTGGTAAACAGTAAATTAGGGGTTCCTATTGGTGGACGTGAGGAAAATGTCATTGTGGGCGATGTGGAAGTGCAGTTGTTATTAAACGACGACGGAACTTTGAGAGCACGCGTATTTAACCGTGAAAATACCATTAATTATCTTGGCGAAGGTATTGGATATACACAAGGAGTAGGGTTGACTTATGAGGTTGATTTTAATACATTTAAAGAATTGCTTACAAAAATATTTACCAATGCACAAAAGCGAGCAAATACCAAAACCACTTCACAACAAGAAAATCCACTTGATGCCACAGACGATGATTACGGCGTAGAGTTTCTGAAATTTCAGGAAAAACGAAGAGAAGAATCATCGGAGGAGACAGAAACAAAATAGAGTTTTTTTTGAGTTTTGCTTAAAAAATATCGTAAATATTCATTGCATAACAGATAATTGGATAAAAAAAATATAGAAGATCAGATAATTACCTGTTTTTAAACTTTTTAAACCCCTTTAACACAACGTTTGTCATTCCGTAGGAATCTCTTATCAGTGTCGGTAAAGATGCTTACAGCATGACAAACATAATGTTAATTTTAAAACACTATTGATTTACAGCGTTGTTTCAATATGTATGTATTTAAGTTATGACCTCTAAAAAATTATAAGGATAACAGACTTAAAATTTACCTCAAACAGATAAAGAAATCTCAAACTATATCAATAATAAACCT
>DATGMY010000339.1:0-14177 GCA_035307005.1 Flavobacterium sp.
AGTAATGTTTTTGAAACCTTGAAATAGTTATAAAAAACCTTGGAAATCAATAATATATTAATCGAACTCAGGTTATAAGTTAAATAGCAGTATAATCTAAAGCAATTATTTTTAAACCATAAAATTGATTTTACAAGTTTAAAAGGCTTTAAAAACTTATAATTCCTTTCCGGGTTCTTTTTGAGGCTCATTTTCGGGTTCTTTTACAGAAGCTTGAGCCGCAGCTTCTTTACTTTTTTTCCGGTCTTCTTTCAATTCATCCATTATAGAAAATTTCCAGAGTCTGGTACCGGTCATGTAAGCCACTTTTCCAATAAGAAAACCTGCAACCGGCGAAGTCAGCATAAGGAAAAGAATAATTGCAAAGGCTTTGGTGGTTACCGAAAAATCGGAAAAATGAAGTGAAGCTGCTATCAAAATACAGCCAATTCCCAAGGTAGCAGCTTTAATGGTAACCGACAAACGGGCATAAAAATCGGGCATTTTGTAAACCCCAAACGAAGCAATTAAAATAAAAGCGGCACCCATGGTACACAGAAACATAATTAAAATATCGGTCATCTTTTCTTGATTTTAGAGATGTAATACGAAAATGCCACAGTACTTAAAAAAGCAATCAGAGCGAGAATCATGGATACATCGAGAAAAACTCTGTTGTCTGTAATAAGGCTGAACAAAGCTATAAACCCTACACCTATCGTAATCAGAAGGTCAAGCGCAACTACTCTGTCCACGATTTGCGGACCTTTGAAAAAACGCATCATAATAAAAAAGAGTGCCAGGCAAATGATTGGCATTACCACATACATCAAATAATTCTCTACATTCATCGCTCGTTTATCTTAAAATTTCCAATAATTTTCCTTCGGTACGTTCTCTCATATTTTTAAGAAATTTTTCTTTGTCTTTCAAATACATTCCGTGAATGTAAATATACTTTTTATCTTTTGAAATATCAATAACCAGCGTTCCGGGTGTAAGTGCAATAATATTGGCAAGCATCGTGATTTCAAAATCGGTTTTTGCTCTCATTTCGTACTTAATAATCCCCGGTTGCATATTGTAGTTGGGGGTCATTACATCTTTAGTAACTTCCCAATTGGCTTTCATCAAATCACAGAAAAAGTAAAATATAAACGACAAAATTTTCGGCACTCTGTAAAAATATTCCTTTCCGGGACCGTTATTGGTTCGGTTGAGCATCCATAAGATAAAAAAACCAAGAATGTATCCAAATAAAAAATTGGCATAATTCAATTGTCCGGTCAAGGCGACCCAGACTAATGTCAATAATATGTTTAATAAAAAATTCTGTAACATTGCTTATTCATTATCTTGGTTATTCAATACCGCATTAATATAAATAGACGGGTTTTTCATTTCGTAAGCTGCTTTTTCTGCTACTTTAAAAACACTGCCGGCGTTGAGTCCTATAAAGAGCGAAACCAATGCCAAACCAACAATCGGAGTGATCAGCGCAATTTTTCCGGACAGCGAAAAGTCTGCAAAACGATCCATTTCTTCTGTAATGGGTTTGGGAGAATCTTTCCAAAACACTTCCGACCACAATCGTGCAATGACAAAAAGTGTTACAAAACTCGAAAGAATCAGCATAATTAACAAAGCAAAATTCTCTGCTTTAAATGCTTCCTGAAACAAGTAAATTTTTGGCCAAAACCCGGACAAAGGCGGAATTCCAACCAGCGAAAACAATACCACAGCCACGACCAAAGAAAACTTGGGATAATCTTTTAGCAAGCCTCCTAACCTACTCATATCAACAGTTTCACGAATTTTGAAAATAATTCCTGTGATCATAAAAACATTACTTTTTACAATTACATCGTGAATCAGGTAGAAAATTGCCGCTACAAATGCCAGTTCGGTAAACAAACTTAATCCGGCAATTAAATACCCGATATGGCATACAATCAAATAGGAAAGCATCCTCCGTATGCTGCGTTTGTTGATGGTTCCCAGCGCACCGGTAAGCATGGTTAAAACTGCAATAACGCTAAACAATACCAACGTGAAATGATCCGGCTGAAAAACAATGGTAAACATTCTAAACATTGCATATACTCCCATTTTGGTTAGCAATCCTCCGAAAACTGCAGCAATAGCTGATGGTGGTGTGTGATATGCAGACGGCAGCCAAAAATACAAAGGAAATACCGAAGCTTTGATCCCAAATCCTATAAAAAACAACAGCGAAGTAACCGTAACCAAACCTTTGTTTTCGACTTCACCTACTTTTATAGCTAAATCTGCAATGTTGAGACTTCCTGTGATTCCGTATAAAATTCCAATGGCTGTCAGGAAAATTGTCGATGCGAGCATATTCATTGTCACATACTTTATGGCTCCTTCCATCTGCATTTTTTTTCCTCCCACCGTGAGCATTACAAAAGAAGAAATAATCACAACTTCAAACCACACGTATAAATTGAAAATATCACCTGTTAAAAATGCTCCCAAAAGCCCCATAATCAGAAAGTGATAAGTAAAAAAGTAGCCAAATCTTATCCGGCTTTCATTGAGGCTTGCCGTGGAATAAATTCCGACTGCCAGCGAAACAATAGCCGTGAGAAGTACCATCACAGCACTTAAAGTATCTGATATAAAAGTAATTCCAAAAGGCGCCTGCCAGTTTCCAGCCTGAAGTGTCAGAAAATCGTTTTCCAAAGTCATCTCAAACAAGCGGATACACTGTATAAAAGCCACCACATTACCAATAATGCTGATGATTTTCTGAGCTTTTACTTTTTGCCAGAAAAACAAAAGAATGATGGCAGTAAATAAATGCGTTAATATGGGAGCTAATATAAAATTGGTTGTCATATATCTAAATCTTGAATGTTTAATGAATCCAAATCATCGGATCCTGTGGTGGCATATACTCTTTTTAACAATACAATGGCAAAGGCTGTCAAAGCGAAACTGATCACAATAGCGGTCAGAATCAGTGCTTGCGGAATGGGGTCAGCATAAATATCTGTAAAAACCTTGTGATTTTCACCAATTATTGGTGCACGTCCCTTGGTAAGACCGCCCATGAGGAAAATCAGAATATTTGCTCCGTTCCCTAAAAGCATTAAACCAATCAACAATTTTACCATACTCCGGCGGAACATCATATAAATTCCCGACGAATAAAATACACCTACCAAGATTACTAATAATAACTCCATAATTATTCTTCAACATTTTGAGAAATAGTAAACAAAATTGTTAATACCACCCCTATAACCACCAAATAAACTCCCAGGTCAAAAATCAGTGCAGAACCGAAAGCTCCGATCACTACCACTGAATCGGCAAACCAGACTCCGGTCATAAACGGACGCCCCAGCAAAGTGGGCAATACACCGCTGAGAAACGACAGCAGCAATCCGACCGGAATCAGAAACATTGGTTGAAACCGAAACAGGTTTATCGTTTCTTTTGGACTGTACGCAAAGGAATGCAGTACAAATGCAATCGATGCAATCAAACCGCCTACAAATCCTCCGCCGGACAAATAGTGCCCGCGCAACAATACAAAAATCGAAAAAAGAATCAACAACGGCAACAAGTAGTTGGTCGATGTTCTTAAAATTGTATTTTCAACATTACTATTCTGATCGTTCTCCATCTTTCAATTTATATTTTAACATTCCATACACTCCTATCGCCGCAATAGAAAGTACGATGGTTTCTATCATTGTATCAAACCCTCTGAAATCTACCAAAATAACATTTACCACATTTTTCCCTTTTGCCAGCAGATAAGCATTGTCTGCATAAAACTTACTCACGTCTTTTGCTGACGGATATACCAGTGCCTGCAAAGTAATCAGTGAAATTAATATTCCGAAAGCGATGGCAATTACTCCGTCGCGAAACTGAATTTTCGTATTGCTGAATTTCAGGAAAGACGGTAACTTAAACAATACCAACACAAACAACACTACAAGAAGTGTGTCAATAGCAAACTGGGTCATTGCCAGATCCGGTGCGCCATAAAATACAAAAATCAAACAAATGCAATATCCCACAATTCCCATTGCAGCAATGGAAGCAAGTCTTGAAGTTGTGGTGGTTACAATATAAACTGCCGCCAATGTAATCAAAAATATGATGAATTCGTATATCCGGAAAGCAGATAAATCATTGGTATTTACGCGCAAGGGAACATCTGCAAAAAGTTTGTATCCGACGATTCCGGTAAAAAACACGATGATATACATCAGATAAACCCGTAAATACCCATTTTGAAAAAAACGTGTATATTTAAAAGCAAAAATCCGAATGTTATCAGACAGTTCTCCAATGAGATACTGAGGCGAAACTTTTCTGAAAATGTCTAATTTATTTTCCACCCGCTCCGATGGTTTAATGGCAAAATAAAGCACCGTTCCCGCAACAATTGTTGCCATACTTATGTATAAAACCGTATTAAACCCATGCCACAATGCAAGGTGCTGAGTGATGGTGGTTCCATAAACATTGGTGGTAACGTTTTGCAGGATTATGTTGTCTGCGATCCACGGAAAAATACCAAATCCAAGAGTTAAAAGACTTAAAAGCACCGGTGGCAACCATAAAAACAATTCGGGCATTTGTAAATCTTTAAATTCCTGAGGTAATTTTCCGAAAAATGGTTTTATTCCTGCCAAATAACCCGATGCAGTTAAAAAAACATTGGTCAGAAAAGCCAAAACTGTGAGGGCAATTACCGATTCGCTGGTCCAGATACCGGTATCGGTTGTGGCTCCGTAAATCAATTCTTTACTCAAAAAACCAAAAGTCAGAGGAATTCCTGCACTTGACAAAGCTGCTATAAAACCGGCAATTGCCAAAACAGGCATTACTTTTCTTAATCCGCTTAAAACCGATAAATCGCGTGTGTGAGCTTCATGATCCACAATTCCTGTTATCAGGAACAGGGAAGCTTTGTACAATGCGTGTACTAAAATAAACGTACAAGCGGCATAAACAGCTGTTTCCGTACCAATTCCCAGAAGAAAAACTAAAATCCCTAATGCCGAAATGGTAGAGAATGCCAAAACACCTTTCATATCTTTTTTGAAAACACTCGTAAACGCACCAATAAACATCGTCGTTCCACCTACAATCATTAAAGTCAGATTCCAGACATCGCCGTCGCTCAAAATGGGGGTAAAACGCGCCAGTAAATAAATCCCGGCCTTTACCATTGTTGCTGAATGCAGATAAGCCGAAACCGGCGTTGGTGCTTTCATTGCACCGGGAAGCCAGAAATGAAACGGAAACTGTGCAGACTTGGTAAACGCACCGGCAAACAAAAAGAAAATAATAAAATAATAATACGTATTGTCCACCAGAACAGAAGACTGCGTCAATAATTCATGAATAGAATACGTTTGTGTTACCGAACCTATCAGCACAAAGGCTGCCAACATAAAAAAACCACCTAAACCTGTGATAGACAACGCCCATAAAGAACTTTTCCGGGAATCTTCATCTTCATTGTTAAACCCAATCAAAAAGAACGAACTGATACTGGTCAATTCCCAGAAAACGAATAAAGTAATCAGGTTATCCGACAATACCACTCCCAGCATTGCGCCCATAAATGCGGTAAGGTAACAATAAAACCTGTTTAAATAAATATGCTTTTTTAAGTAAGAAGAAGCATATAGAAAGACGAGTGTTCCTATTCCGGTAATGAGAAGTGAAAATAAAAGCGAAAGTCCGTCTATTTTAAAATCGAGACCGATACCCATTGACGGAATCCATTCGTTTTGAATCAATACACTTTCCCCATTTTGAATTGCCGGCAGGTAACTTAAAAAAAACAGAAAAAGACCAAAAGGAAGTACACTGAGAAACTTAAAATATTTTGAATCCTTTCCCGATCTGAGTAACAAAATACAGAAGGCAAAAACAAAAATAAGGTTTAGTAGTATTAGCATATTATGTCTGGTATTAATCCTTTCCCGATATTCTTTTTGTTGAATTTTGCGTAAAGATACTACATTTTTTAACCTTTTTTTAAGCCTTATAATATTTTTATATTTGTTTTAACAACCTAAACTAAATCATAAAGATTAACAAAATTAAGTAAGCAAAGTCTGCCCTCCGTAAAAATTTATTCCGATGTTTTATATGGTCATTGAAAAGAGTTGTGTATCAGGCATATTCTGAATTAAGTGTTCGTCAAACGACATACAGATGTTGCGTACAAATGTTTTTCCGAGCGCGGTTACGGTTAATACATCATTGTTAATAAAAATTAAGTCATCGTTTAAAAATTCGGTCAGCCGGTTGGTAATTTCTTCTTTATTGATTACGGGATAAACGTTGTTTAAATCGGTTTGGAACTGACAAATAATTTCTAAAATAGCTTTTCTCAAAATCAGGTCTTCATTTGTAAGTGCGTGTCCTTTTATTATGGGAAATTGATTTTCATGGATCAATTCGGAATATTTTTCAATATTTTTCTCATTTTGGGCAAATGCTGTTTCGCAATCACTGATGGACGATGCCCCCAATCCGATCATTACAGTAGTTTTAGACGAAGTATATCCCATAAAATTCCGGTGCAAGGTGTTGTTTTGAAATGATCGATACAAACTGTCTGATTCTTTGGCAAAATGATCCATTCCTATTTCAAAATAACCATTTTGCTCCAACATTTGTCGTCCAATTTCATAGAGATTCCTTTTTTCTTCATTTTTTGGAAGATCCGAATCCTTAAAGCCTCGCTGTCCGTTTCCTTTGATCCAGGGAACGTGAGCATAGCTGTAAAACGAAATACGATCCGGATCCAAAACACTTGTTTTTTCGATTGACTTTACAATGCTTTCTGTTGTTTGAAAAGGCAATCCGTAAATAATATCATGAGAAACAGAATGATAGCCTAAAGATCTTGACCATTCGGTTACTTGTTGTACCTTTTCAAAAGGCTGGATACGGTGAATGGCTTTCTGAACTCTTTCATCGTAATCCTGCACACCAAAACTCACACGGTCAAAACCAAGATTGCGCAAAGTCTGCAAATGTTCAAAAGTGGTATTGTTGGGATGTCCTTCAAAACTAAATTCACTTTGATCGTGTTTCCCGGCGATTTTAAAGATTCCGTTGATCAGCCGCTCCAATTCATTACAATGAAAAAATGTAGGAGTACCTCCGCCCAGATGCAGTTCTTTTACCACAGGTTTTTCACCTAAAAAATCGACGTATAATTTCCATTCTTTTAAAAGGGCATCAATATACGGAGCTTCTACCTCGTGCCGTTTGGTAATGCGCTTATGGCATCCGCAAAACGTACACAGGCTTTCACAAAAAGGAAGATGTATATATATTGATATTCCTTCTTTTAGGTTAGTTAATTTAAAGTTTTCCTTTAATCTTTCTAACCAAAGGTCTGTAGAAAAAGATTCCTGATTCCAGTAAGGCACCGTCGGATAACTCGTGTATCGGGGACCGGGAATATTGTATTTTGTAATTAAAGAACTCATTTGCTTATACTTTTAGGCAAAAGTAAAAACAACACGGCTAAAAAACACTGATATTTATCATAAACAAGTGTTTATACAAAGCCTTTTTTCCTTCTTAAATCGAAAGAATTATTATTTTTTTAAGAGTTTAAAGGTTTTACGACCCGAAAATTATTGGTATTTTTGAACTTCAAAATTAAAACAACAGCAAATGGACCAGGCGTCTTTTACAGGTTTCTTAAAAACGTTACTTTTTATAGTATTGATTTACTATTTTATAAAGTTTGCTTTCCGGTTGCTTGCACCTTATTTGGTAAAAAAAGCAATCAACAAAGTGAATGAAAACTTCCAGAAACAACAAGAAGCATACTATAATCAAACACAAAACCCGCATCAAAATTCTCAAAACACAAACAATCAAGGTTTTGAAGATAAAGTAAAGCAAAATGAAATCCCCAGAGAACGTAAAAAGGTTGGTGAATACATCGACTTTGAAGAAATAGAATAGTTGAAAAAGTCCGAAGAATAGGAGATACAACTTTATCCGTAAAAATTCATCGAGTATCATTATGTCCAATATGTATGATATTACTTGAAAAACTATTTTGATATGCCCGTAGATTTAATTTTCATATTATTATGGTTTATCCATCCTGTATCTGTAACTGTATCATTGATATTGAAGTACGGAAAAACTATTCCTGTACTAAATAAAAATAATAGTAAATATTTAGGTAATTGGGAAAGAGTTCAAAGGTATGGATTAATAGCGTGTGCTGTCACTATTTTATATATTGCTGTTATCCTGTTTTTAGGTTGGACTTTTAGATGGTATATCGGATTATTAGTAATACAGTCGTTACTCTTTTTGATAATGGACAGGTATTTTATAGCTGTCAATTACAATAAGAAATATTGGCAAGAAAAACCTTTAAAAATAAGACGTAAAATAAAAATAATAAAGGTTTTTAGTAACCTTTATTTATTATTAAGAATACCTTACATTTTATTATTTTTATTTTGGTTTATAATATATCCACCATCTCTTTTTATAGCTGGGTCTAATACAATAGATCTCACTGTGTATGGTATCTATGTAAGTCTGATAAATAAAACGAAAATAGTAGAAAGACACACGCCTTTCGGGACAGATATACATTTTGGACACAGACGCTACTCGTCATTTTCGTCTAAGAAATATTTTGACGGGAAGGTGGTTGTTTGGTGGAATACGGATCATTGTGATAACATCTACCTTTTTACAACTCATTTGGGAATATTTATGAAATATGTAACCCCTCCTTCTTTATTCTTTAGCTGTAGAATTGACCCCTCAGAATATGAATATGACAAGGATAATAATGTTCTATATATAGATGATCCAGTTATAGGAGAAAACAGAAGTACAATAAAATATATTGATAACAAATTTTATTTGGAGTACTACAGATTTTATAACGTTGATATATCTAATGAAGATAGTGGTCTTACAGCTCCCGTAATAGTAGAATTATAAAAACGTAAAAAATGAAAGATTTTAATGGAACTGAAAATAAAGAATCGTACTTCAAAATTTCGTGCGGTTGAATGGCAAGAGCCTGAAAAAGATAAAGTAAAGCAAAATGAAATCCCCAGAGAACGTAAAAAGGTTGGTGAATACATTGACTTTGAAGAAATAGATTAACAAAAAAAGTCTTGCATTGCAAGGCTTTTTTTTCTTCAATTCCCAAATTATAAGTACATTTAACCGCAAAATAGTGTACTATGAAAAATTTCAAAAACTATCTGCCTCATATTATAGCTGTATTAGGTTTTATAGTGGTTGCATTGGCATATTTCCATCCCGTACTTTCGGGCAAGCAGATTTTCCAGTCGGATATTGTACAATATACCGGAATGGCAAAAGAACTCAACAATTTCAGACAAACAAATCACGAAGAAACTTATTGGGTAAACAATGCTTTTGGCGGAATGCCTACCTATCAGTTAGGTGCAAAATATCCTCATAATTATATCAAACAATTAGATTATACCTTGCGTTTTTTACCACGCCCGGCAGATTATGTTTTTCTTTATTTCATCGGGTTTTACCTCTTACTTTTAACTTATAAAGTAAAACCGCTCAAAGCATTTATCGGTGCTTTATTATTTGGTTTTTCCACCTATCTTATCATTATTATCGGAGCGGGACACAATGCCAAAGCCCATGCTATTGCTTATATGCCGATGGTTTTAGCAGGCGTTCATCTGGTTTTTAAAAAGAAATATCTGCTGGGAGGAATTCTCACAATGATTGCTGCGGCATTGGAAATTGCTGCCAATCACTTTCAGATGACGTATTATTTACTGATTTTTCTTTTGATTGTAACTATCTATTATACTGTTTATTACATCAAACAAAAAGAAATCGGGGCATTACTGAAAATGTTTGGGATTTTTGTTGTCGCCGGAATTGTCGCCATTGGATTAAATGCTACCAACCTTTTAGCCACTTCAGAATACGCGCAGTTCAGCACCCGTAGTAATAGTGAACTTACCGTTGCGCCTGACGGTTCGCCAAAAGAATCGACCAATGCGATGACGCACGAATACATCACAGAATACAGTTATGGTATTTTTGAAACCTTCAATCTGTTGGTACCAAGAATAACGGGTGGCGGAAACAGTGAAAACATCGGCACTGATTCCAATACCTACCAGTTTGTAGCCAACTTTCTGCAATCTCAGGGATATGATTCTTCACAAGCTCTCCAATTTAGTGAAAATGCACCTACTTATTGGGGCGATCAGCCCATTGTTGCAGCCCCGGCATACATTGGTGCGGTGGTTATTTTTCTCGCAGTTTTATGCTTATTTGTCGATAATCGAAAAATCAAATATTATTTTGCGGCAGGTGCTGTGGTTTCCATTTTATTGTCGTGGGGAAAAAATTTCTTTTTGACCGATCTTTTAATCGATTATTTTCCTTTGTACAACAAATTCAGAGCGATTACATCCATTCAGGTTATTGCAGAATTATGCTTTCCGGTGTTGGCTGTTTTAGGATTACAAGCTTTTTTCAGAGCTTCAAAAGAGGAACAATTTACGGCATTAAAAAAATCAGGAATTGCTTTTGCAGCTATTCTTGTGGTACTTTTTGTTTTAAAAGCTACAATAGATTTTTCAGGAAATAACGATGCGTATTATGCACAAATGTTTCAACAGGCAGGCACAGGGTTTATTGCTGCACTGACAGAAGACCGGCAAGCTATGTACACCAACGATTTGTTTCGTACATTCATATTCATTGCTTTGGCTGCCGCAGCTTTGTTTGCTTTTTATAAAGAAAAAATTAATGTAAAAACCGCCGTAATTATTGTGGGAATTTTAGGTGTTGCTGATTTGGTTACGATTAATACCAACTACGTAAACAAAGACAATTTTGTGGCTAAGCAAATGGTACAAACGCCCTTCCAGCCCACTCCTGCCGATCAACAAATTTTGTCAGACAACACGCATTTCAGAGTATTTGAACAACAAGGCGGATTCAGCAGTGCGCGCAGTTCGTTTTTCCATCACTCATTAGGAGGCTATCACGCAGCAAAACCAAAGAAAATTCAGGATTTATACGACTATCAGATTGCACAGCAAAACATTGAGGTACTAAATATGCTCAATGTAAAATACATTATTACGAAAGACGAACAAGGTCAGGATATTCCGTTACAAAATCCGGATGCAAACGGAAACGCCTGGTTTGTAAAGAATATTGAAAAAGTAGCAAATGCAGATGAAATGATGCAAGCGATGAAGTCTTTTAATTCAAAAGAAACTGCTCTGATTCAGGATACAAACCCTGAAAAAACACAATTTTCCGTTGACAGTTTAGCGACGATCCGGCTTGTAGATTATCAACCTAATAAATTGGTTTATCAATCTGCCAATACACAAAATGGATTTGCTGTTTTTTCGGAAGTTTATTATCCCAAAGGATGGAAAATCACTATTGACGGAGCGCCTGCTGAAATGACCGAAGTTAATTATACATTACGTGGATTGAATATCCCTGCAGGAAATCATACCATTGAATTTTCATTTGAACCTCAAGTCATTAAAACAGGAAGTATGATTTCTTTGATATTCAGTTTGTTTGCCCTTTGTTGTATCGCATTGGTCGTTTTCTTATCCTGTAAAAAGAAAACTTCACAAACCACTATGGAATGATGAATATTTTATGTTTGGCAATAGCCGGAGGATTGGGAACTCTTTTCCGATATGGAATAGGAAAATGGATCAGTTATGAACAATTTCCGATAGCTACTTTGTGTATCAATAGCTTAGGAAGTCTTATCTTAGGTTTTCTTTTTGTAAAATATGCTGTAAGTCATCCTCAATGGTATCTCATATTAGGCATTGGTTTTTGTGGGGGCTTTACCACTTACTCTACGTTTTCATTGGATTTGTACAAAATGATTGTAAATGCTCAATATGTTAATTTTGCTTTGTATTTGACAGCTACAGTAATTTTGGGATTAATAGCTGTGTTTATGGGTGCATATTTAGGAAAAAACATTTAAAAAAATGAAAAAAGTACTTATCATTACCTATTATTGGCCTCCTGCAGGTGGTCCGGGAGTACAGCGCTGGCTCAAATTCGTTAAATATCTGCCTGATTTTAATATAGAACCGATTGTTTTTATACCGGAAAACGCTTCTTATCCAATGATTGATGCCGATCTGGAAAAAGATGTAAGTAAAAATCTTGTTATTTTGAAGCAACCGATAAAAGAACCCTATAAATGGGCATCTTATTTCTCAAAAAACAATACAAAATCTATTAGTTCAGGGATTATAAAACCAACTAAAAAACAATCGCTTACAGAAAAAATACTGCTTTATGTACGGGGCAATTATTTTATACCGGATGCACGTGTAGGGTGGGTAAAACCATCAGTAGAATACCTTTCTGATTATTTAAAAAAACAACCTGTGGATGCCGTCATCACAACAGGACCTCCGCACAGTATGCACCTTATCGGAATGGAACTGAAAAAACAATTTCCGGTACAATGGATCGCAGATTTTCGTGATCCGTGGACGTCTATTGGTTATCATAAAGAACTGAAACTAACTGAAAAGTCTGCTTTAAAACACAAAGAACTTGAAAAGAAAGTTTTGAATAGTGCGGATACCATCATTACGACCAGTTTTACCACGAAAAAGGAATTTGAACTATTGACTTCCAAACCTATTCGTGTAATTACCAACGGTTACGATGTGGAACAAACAGAAAAACCTTCTCTTGATGAAAAATTCACCATCAGTCATATAGGTTCATTGCTTTCACAACGAAATCCCAGAATTTTATGGAAAGCTTTAAAGGAAATTTTAAAAGAAAATGAACAGTTTAGAAATGATTTCCAATTGCAATTGATCGGTAAAGTAAGTACGGAAATTTTAAAAACCTTGAAAGAGTTTCGTTTGGATTCTTACACATTCACACCAGGCTACGTATCACACAACGAAGCATTGAGATACCAGCGAAGTTCACAGCTTTTGTTATTGGTCGAAATAGATTCTTACGAAACCATTGGAATCATCCCGGGAAAACTTTTTGAATATATGGCCGCCGAACGACCTATATTGGCTATTGGTCCGGAAGAAAGCGATATTGCCAAAATTGTAAAAGAAACCAATACCGGAAAATATTTTAATTACAATGAATTAGATAACCTAAAAAACTTTATATTAAAATCTTACAACGATTACTTAAATAAAAACTTAACTATTTTCGGAATAGGATTGCAATACTTTAGCCGGAAAAAACTCACTGAAAATTTAGCAAAAATCATTAATAACGGTTTGGGTATTGCCGAAGGCGGGAATTTTTAGTACTAAAGCTCAATCGAGAAATGTAAGTTGAACCTTGCACAAAAGTCCAATCGAAGCCGTTCAGTCCCGATTTTGGCAATGGCTTGTTGGCGTTTTTATATTGCAGTCAGTATCGCTAAAACGAATAATATTACACAAATAAAAAATATAAATAGTGAATATGTCGTAATTGTATTTATAATTCTTGAACTTCTATTCAAGTTATTAAAAAACTGAAAATATGTCCAGAAAGCAGCTATCATTACAAGCAATAATTTAAAATAAACTAATAAATGACTTTGTGGAAATAAATATGATAACGGGAACGTCAGAATGAAAATTAGGGTAATTTGACCAAAGGTATATGCATTAAGAACAAGATGTTCAAAGTAGTTAAATTTAGATTTTTTGAATGATATGTATGACGCAAGTGAAAATATTGGTATTAACAATAGTGCTGTATACGAATAATGCTGTATTAGCCATTCTAAGACTTTAAAATATTTATTTGAACCATAATTTTTAAATGCCTCACCAACTCCTGTAAGAAAATCTTCTATAAATGGCTTCTGATTACCATAGTGTTCCAAAAAAGAATGTATAATTGATAAAATTATTACAAAAGTTATAGGCTTGAAATGTTTAACCCTTTTTCCCTCTATGAATTCTCTAATTGAATTTCCGGGTCTTTTAAATAATTGTTTGATAGTGTATAAAATTCCACCATCTACGTGAAAAATTGAATGTTGAATTTCGTGAATTACATAATGGGAATTTATTTTGTGGACATCAGAACTTTGTCCGCAGAAGTTGCAGAAATTCCCTTCATATGTATTGCTACAATTTTTACAGGTTTTGCGTGAA
>DATGMY010000340.1:0-5479 GCA_035307005.1 Flavobacterium sp.
TAAGTGCAAGACTTTCAGTTTCTAAAAATTTTTGCCACGGATTAAAGGATTTTTAGGATTATAAAAAATCTGTGTAAATCCTTTAATCCGTGGTTTTTTTTTTCAATCAGACTTTCAGTCTGAAATCAAACCTATGGACTGAAAGTCCATAGTGGTTTAGTTAAGTTTTTTCTTTGTAAATGTGTATTAAATAGCTTCGTGATAAATCTCATTCAGAGCACTTTCCAATCCTGGATGCAGAAACGAATAGCCTTTGTTTTCTAATTTGGAGGAAGTAACTTGCTGACTTGAAAGCACTAAAGCGGCCCGTTGTCCTAATGCGATTTTAATGAGGAATTCGGGAATATTCGGAAGCCATAATTTTCGATTGCGTTTTTGTGCCAGATGTTCTAAAAATTCTTTTTGAATAACCGGACGCGGTGCAACTATATTGAAAGTTCCGCTCATTTGGTGGGTTAACAGGTAAATCAACGAGTGAATAACGTCTTTTTTATGTACCCAAGACATCCATTGTTTTCCATTGCCCAGACAAGCTCCCAGTCCTTTGGAAACTACTTTGTCCAATTCATGCAAGATGCCACCTTCTTTAGAAAGAACCAATCCTAATCGGGTAATCGAAGTTATTATTTCTAATTGTTCAAACCGCCGATTTGCAGCTTCCCATTGCTTACAAACTTCAGCCAGAAAATCTGTCCCGTAATTCGTGTTGCTTTCATCATAGCAATTACCGTAACTTGATTTATAAATTCCTATTGCAGAAACGTTCAATATATATTTTACCTGATGTTTATTTTCTTTCAGCGTTTTGAAGAGTGTATCAGAACTATCAATACGGCTATTGATAATCAATGCTTTATTAGTTGCGTTCCATTTGCAATTGATGGTGTGTCCGGCTAAGTTGACGATTGCTTCAACACCTTCTAAACATTTTAAATCTATTTTATTTTTTGCAGGATTCCATAAAAATCCCTTATAGTTTTCTTTTTGTTCGATTTTTCTTTTTGAAGTCGTGAGGTAATGCACGGTATATCCCTGATCAATCAATAAAGAAGACAAATCACTGCCAATAAACCCGGTAGCACCGCTAATTAAAACTTTCATAGCTTTGCCTTTAGAGTCCATTCAAAATCAAAAAAACCAACGGTATCTCCCTGCTCGTCGATCCCTTCTGACCGAACCCAAAAAGTAATTCCATCTTTGGTTTGCAACGCTTCTTCTACTTTCTCTTGTATCAGTTGCCCTTGTTCACATTTAAAAGTGATGGTTCCTGTGGCCTTTTTGGTAAATTGTGATTTTTGGTTTAAAACCAGCATCGAAACTTTTTTACCGGAAACTTTAATGGCTTTCATAACCAAAGCGCCGGTTGTTAATTCGGCTGCCATATTTTGCACTGCAAAATACATAGAGCGGAAAGGGTTTTGATTGAACCATTTATACTTTACGCGTACGGTGCAATAAGCGTCGTCTATCGCATAAACTCTAACACCGCAAAGATAGGCTGCGGGGAGTTCTTTCAGCAAGAACAAGTTCAATTTGTTGGGTGTAAATATCATAGTCAAAGCATTTTGAGCTAAGGTACAAAAAAATAAAACAGGAAGAGTTCTTTTTAACTGTGTTAAATAAAAGTTAATATTTAGTACTATGTAATACAAAATACCTGCTTATGTATATATTTGTCCTGTAAAAGAAAAGTAAACAAAACGACAGGTCGTAAAGAGCGAAAAAAACATCTTAACAGAACAATGATTTATTTGATTTAGTTTTTATTGTTTACTCAAAATAACAAAAAATTGCATTCAAGTTTTTCGCTCTTCGGGTCTGTTTAACAATAATTAATATATAAGTTCTATGAATATTGAAAACACAAAAGCACAAATGCGCAAAGGCATTTTGGAATTTTGTATTCTTTCGTTGCTCAAAGACAAAGATTGTTACACATCTGAAATTCTTGAAATGCTGAAAGACGCAAAATTGCTGGTGGTAGAAGGAACCATTTACCCTTTGCTGACCCGTCTGAAAAACGACGAATTGTTGAGTTACCGCTGGGAGGAATCCACATCCGGACCACCGCGGAAATATTACCGATTGACCGAACAAGGCAATCTGTTTTTAAAAGAATTAGCCATTACCTGGGAAGAATTGAGCGACGCAGTAAACATTATTACAAAAGACAACAGCCATGAATAAAACCGTAACCATAAACATAGCAGGACTTGTTTTTCATATCGATGAAGATGCATACAACAAGTTAGATTCTTACATCAACGCAGTAAGAAATTCCATTCAACAAGATGAAAAAGAAGAAATTATTGCCGATATCGAAGCTCGTATTGCTGAATTGTTTGCCGAGCGTATCGACTCGCAAACAGGTGTGATCCGAATGAGTAATGTTGATGAAATCATCAATATAATGGGCAAACCCGAAGATTATATTATTGAAGAAGAAAACTTTAATTCTAACCAGTCTTTTCAATCTTCGGCAAGTTTTAAACAACCTAAAAAGGTGTATCGCGACGGAGATAAACGAATTTTGGGAGGTGTTTGTGCCGGATTAGGACATTACTTAAACGTAGATGTGGTGTGGATCCGTATTATTTTCATTTTGTTGTTTTTCCTTTATGGATTGAGTACGCTGGTTTATTTTATCCTCTGGATCATCATTCCCAAAGCCCGGACGGTAGCTGATGTTCTGGAAATGAAAGGCGAACCGGTCAATATTTCCAATATCGAAAAACAGTTTCGGCAGGGGATTTCGCATTCGTATCAAACATTAAAAACCAACGGAAAATCTGCAGCGGACATCATTCGTAAAATTATCGGGATTACTTTAATTGTTTTCGGAGCTATTGGTACATTTGGCAGCCTTTTTGTTCCTTTTGCTTTTAATCAACAACATAACAGAATGTCTGATAAAATGTTGTATTACAATGAGAGCATTTGGGGACTCCCATTTTGGACATTAAGTCTGAGCTTATTTCTTGTCTCTTGTTTGCTCTTTGTACTTTTGATACTGGCTGGAATAAAAATCGCTTATCCAAAAGTAAAACATATCGGACTAACATCTATTGTCTTGGGGTTTATCTGGGTAGTTGCACTGTTCTTTTTTATCTATGGAATGATCAACACAAATATAAGTCAACTTAAATCAAAAAAATCCATCAGTGATAGTTTAGAGAGAAAGATCTCTCAAGCTGATTTAATGTTAGGAACTAATGATACCCTGAAATTAATTTTTGATAAGGATCCGAGAATATTCACCATAAATGATACGGTTACGAATGGTTATAAATACAGTGAAATTGATGATATAGAGGTAAGAATTTTAGAATCCATTAATGGAAAAGCATACATAGAAATAGAGGAAAATTTGTTTAAAAAGTCATCCGATTATTATTTCCATCATCTAAGTGTTCTTGGTAAAAGCAAAACAACTGTTTCTAATATTGAATTTAGTAACACATTGAATTATAATTATTCAATAAAAAGTGATACCTTAGCACTTTCAAATGCTATTTTGGCAACTTTGAATGATTTTACTGAGGAAAATGAAGTGAAAGTAAAAATATTTATCACTCCGGAACAAACCATAAAAATAAACGGAAGAGATGAAGATTATATTGAAAATATTGATTTAAAGCCAGGTACCAATTATTACAAATTTAATAATCAAGGAAAATTAAAATACATTAACGATACTATTAATTAAACACCCCAAGCGTATGTTCTATTTACTGTTATTAATCGGACAAACTTTGATAGATTTTATCAAAAGTCTGTTTTAAAGAATCACAAACCGTTTTCTGAAGAAAGCGGTTTTTTTGTGTATAAAAAAACTTCTTTTCTGATTTTGAAAAGAAGTTTCTTAAGTTTTAAACATAAAATGTTTACTCGCTGTCTCTTTTAGCTTTATTTTCTTTGATCAAATCAATTGCTCCTCCTACAGCCCAGTAAGACACAAAGCTTATAAGAAAAAACATCAACCAAAATCCCATGGTTAAAATGGTAAGACCGATTATAAAAGCTATAAATTGTTGAAATTCAAACATGATTCCGGATTTTTTGTATATACGCTTACAAAGATATAACGTTTCTTTAACTACCCAAACAAAAACAGCAATTTATTTGAAAGAAAGAATTAAAACTGTGTTTTCAGATGCATCATACTTTAATGTATTTTCCTTTTTCTCCTATGGTTTTTTTTAGTACCTTTATTTAAACTTAATATAAATAAAATTAAAATGGAATACAGAATAGAAAAAGACACAATGGGCGAGGTAAAAGTTCCTGCTCATCGGTTTTGGGGTGCACAGACCGAACGTTCTTTTGAAAATTTTAAAATCGGTGCACCGGCTTCTATGCCTAAAGAAATTATTAAAGCTTTTGCTGTTTTAAAGAAAGCAGCAGCGTACACCAATTGCGAATTGGGTACACTACCTGTTGAAAAGCGTGATGCTATTGCAACTGTTTGCGATGAAATTTCAGAAGGAAAGTTAGACGACGAATTTCCTTTAGTCATCTGGCAAACAGGATCCGGTACCCAGTCTAATATGAACGTTAACGAAGTAATTGCCAACAAAGCCCAGTTCAATAAATTTGGAAAAATCGAAGGTGAATTGTTTATCAAAGCGAATGATGATGTTAATAAATCACAATCGTCCAATGATACATTTCCAACGGCAATGCACATTGCAGCCTATCAAATGCTGGAACAAAAAACCATCCCCGGAATTACGCAGTTAAAAAATACGCTGAGCAAAAAAGCTAAAGAATTTAAAAATGTTGTAAAAATTGGTCGTACACACTTGATGGATGCCACACCGCTGACTTTGGGACAGGAAATTTCCGGATATGCAGCACAGTTGGATTATGCTTTGAAGGCCATTGATCATACCAAAGCACATCTGAGCGAACTTGCCTTGGGCGGAACCGCCGTAGGAACAGGATTGAACACGCCCGAAGGATATGATGTTTTGGTCGCCAAATACATTTCAGAATTTACAGGTTTGCCTTTTACAACCGCTCCGAATAAATTTGAAGCATTGGCAGCACACGATGCTATAGTGGAATCGCACGGAGCTTTAAAACAAACCGCTGTTGCTTTAAACAAAATCGCTAATGATATTCGTATGCTGGCATCGGGACCACGCTCGGGAATCGGAGAAATTTTAATCCCTGAAAACGAACCCGGTTCATCCATTATGCCCGGAAAAGTAAATCCTACGCAATGTGAAGCATTAACAATGGTTGCTGCACAAGTAATCGGAAATGACGTAACCATCAGTTTTGGAGGAGCGCAGGGTCATTACGAACTGAATGTTTTCAAGCCAGTAATGGCGGCAAACTTTTTACAATCGGCAGAACTGATCGGTGATGCTTGTGTTTCGTTTGATGTACATTGTGCGCAAGGCATCGAGCCGAATTATACCCGTATTAAAGAACTGGTAGATAATTCACTGATGCTGGTAACTGCTCTGAATAC
>DATGMY010000341.1:0-9591 GCA_035307005.1 Flavobacterium sp.
CGGAAAATTGATCGACCGCTGGACGGGTACTTCGACCCATCAACAAAAAATGGAACAACATTTAACAGAATAAAACATGAAAATTATAATAAAATACAGGACAGCAATATTAGGCATCACTGGCTTAATTTTATTGGTAACAGGTTTGTACTTCAGTTATTTTGCTCACTAACGAATGATTTTAAAACTCCTTTAATAGTTGAACGTTTTAATAACTTTTAGTGATATAAGCTACGTGTGGTTTGAATAATAATCATACGTGGTTTTTTTATGCTTCTGTAAAAACGTTACCTCTAAGAGCCTGTTCAGATTTATATTGTAATGTTTATCGTTTATTTTTGAGGTAAAAGAGTCAAAATTTTGCAAACATAAACGTATAAACAAAATTATTAGAGGAATTTTAAACAGGTTCTAAAACCCTAAAATCATTTTAGCAATCGTGAAATAAATCAACAAGCCAAAGATGTCGTTGCTGGTAGTGATAAACGGACCGGTGGCAATGGCAGGGTCAACACCGTATTTATGCAGCATAAACGGAATAAATGTGCCGATGAGACTCGCCAGAATCATTACGATAACCAATGCCAGTACAATGGTGGATGAAATTTCATAAGAAGTTCCCATAATAAAATGAGTCGCCATTAATAACAAACCGGCTAAGATGGTACTGTTTAACAGCGCAAGTAACATTTCTTTTGCCAGTCGTTTCCAGATAGAACCCGAGATGGAATTGTTTGCCAAACCCTGCACGATAATCGCAGAGGACTGTACGCCGACATTTCCTGCCATCGCTGCAACCAATGGTGTAAAGAAAAACAAAGTACCGTATTGTTCCATCGCATCGCCAAAGCTTTGCGAAACATTTACAGCAATAAAACTCCCGATCAGTGCCAAAAGCAACCAGGGTAACCGTGCTCTGGTCAATTCCCAAATACTGTCATCGGCCTCAACGTCCTGTGAGATACCTGCCGCCATCTGGTAATCTTTGTCGGCTTCTTCTTTGATCACATCCACAATATCGTCAATCGTAATTCTACCTACCAGACGTCCGGCTTCATCAACTACCGGAATGGCCTCCAAATCGTATTTCTGCATAATTCGGGCTACTTCGATGTTTTCCGAATCTACTTTTACGTAATCTACTTTTGGAATATAAATATCTTTGATTTGGGTGGTGGTAGATGAAGTAAGCAAATCTTTCAACGACAAACGTCCTTTCAGGCGGTCTTCGTCGTCCACTACATAAATGGAATGTACACGGGAAACGTTTTCTGCCTGTTTACGGATTTCCTGAATACAGGTCAAGACATTCCAGTTTTCATTTGCCTGTATGTATTCTTTTGCCATCAGACCACCGGCAGTATCTTCGTCGTACCGCAAAAGTTCAACGATGTCTTTGGCGTGTTCAAAGTCTTCTAATTCCGAGATTACCTCGCCTTTCATTTCTTCGGGAAGTTCCGATATAATGTCGGCGGCATCGTCGGTATCCATCTCGTCCAGCTCTTCAGCAATTTCTTTTGCCGAAAGGTTGTTCAGTATTTTTTCCCGGACTTCTTCAT
Organism: Flavobacterium sp.; assembly: GCA_035307005.1. Classification (GTDB taxonomy): domain Bacteria; phylum Bacteroidota; class Bacteroidia; order Flavobacteriales; family Flavobacteriaceae; genus Flavobacterium. Next base: position 1,560 of record DATGMY010000341.1, read on the forward strand.
CCAGTTCCAAAAGGATTTCCGAGGTTACTTCCGATTCCAGAATCTTAAACAGATATCCGGCATCTTCGGCTTTTAACTCGTTCATCAATTCGGCAATATCAGCAAAGTGAATGTCCTCAAGTCTGCGAAGAAGCTCGCGCTCGTTTTTTTCGGCAATCAAGCCTTCGGTTTCAAGGATAAATTCTTTACTGATTTTGAATTCCATTTGCTTCTATTTTTTGCGTTAATGAAATAAATTCTTCTACACTTAACTGTTCGGGACGAAGATTAAAAACTTCCTCGTCTTTAATTTCTTCCGATATAAAACTTTTTAAGCTGTTTCGCAATGTTTTCCTGCGCTGGTTGAAAGCGGATTTTACGATCGTGAAAAAGAATTTTTCGTTGCAAGGCAAGGTATTGCTTTTTTTACGAATCATCCGCATAACACCCGATTTCACTTTGGGCGGCGGCGTAAATACATGTTCCGAAACGGTAAATAAATATTCGGTTTCATAAAATGCCTGACAAAGCACGGATAAAATTCCATACGCTTTAGAACCTTTTTTTTCGCAAATACGTTCGGCTACTTCTTTCTGAAACATTCCGGCAAATTCGGGAATCTGATCGCGCATTTCCAATACTCTGAAAACAATCTGCGTAGATATATTATAAGGAAAATTTCCGATGATGGCAAAAGGTTCGTTAAAAAAAACTTTTTGCAAATTGTATTTCAGAAAATCTTCGCTTATGATATGATCGTGCAATTTTTCGTAATGCTTTTCTAAATACGCTACCGATTCCGTGTCAATCTCAATGACAAAGGTTTCTGTGTTTTTTTCTAACAGGTACTTGGTAAGTACTCCCATTCCCGGACCGATTTCCAGGGTTTTTTGATAGCCCTCGTAGCTTAAAGCATCTGCAATACGTCTGGCAACAGATTCATCGTTCAGGAAATGCTGCCCCAAATGTTTTTTTGCCCGAACTTTATTTTGATTATTCATATTCTCCTATGATTTCTAAGTCGGTGCGGAATGCAAGCATTTTGTCGGCAAACAATTCCAAACCTTCTTTTTGAAGCAAAGGTGCGTGGTTTTGTCTGTAATCATCCAAAGCTTCTTTTGATGGTGCAAAATACTGTATAGAATAGGTTGTTCCGCCCATTTCTTCCTCCACCAAAACTTTTACCAGACGTGCCGATGTAAAACAGCCGGTATTAATTACGTCCTGAATGTGTTTGGTCTGCATCCACGCTAACCATTGGTCGTGAACTGATTCGTCTATGTTGATGGTAACGTTGTAGATAATCATATTTTTCAGGCTATTAGCCAACAGCTTTTAGCTATTAGCTCAGTTTTGTATTTTAATTAATGTTTACGAAATCCTGTCAAATCCGCAATACGGACGCAATACTTCCGGAATCTCAATTCCATCCGGGGTCTGATAATTCTCTAAAATTCCTGCCAAAACCCGTGGCAATGCTAATGACGAACCATTGAGGGTATGTGCCAATTGTGTCTTTCCGTCTTTGCCTTTAAAACGTAGTTTCAGACGATTTGCCTGATAGGTTTCAAAATTAGAAACCGATGAAATTTCCAGCCAACGATCCTGAGCAGTTGAAAACACTTCAAAATCATAGGTCAATGCCGAAGTGAATCCCATATCGCCGCCACACAAACGCAAAATACGGTAAGGTAATTTCAATTCGTTTAAAATTCCTTTTACGTGCTCTACCATTCCGTCTAATGCCTGGTATGATTTTTCAGGATGCTCGATACGGACGATTTCTACTTTATCAAACTGATGCAAACGGTTCAGTCCGCGAACGTGTGCCCCATAAGAACCTGCTTCCCGACGGAAACAAGGGGTGTAGGCAGTTTTGCGGATCGGCAATTCGCTTTCTTGTAAAATCACATCACGATATAAATTGGTTACCGGAACTTCAGCCGTCGGAATCAGATATAAATCATCGGCAACAGCGTGATACATTTGCCCTTCTTTGTCGGGCAACTGTCCTGTTCCGTACCCCGACGCTTCGTTGATTAAATGCGGCACCTGAACTTCATCGTACCCGGCGTCTGTATTTTTATCCAAGAAATAGCTGATTAACGCACGTTGCAATTTAGCTCCTTTTCCTTTATAAACCGGGAAACCTGCACCGGTAATTTTTGCACCCAATTCAAAATCAATGATGTCGTATTTTTTAGCCAGTTCCCAATGAGGCAACGCCCCGTCAAACAAAACGGGAACATCACCGTGTTCAAAAACCGTTACGTTATCTTCTGCGGCATTTCCTTCCGGAACGATGTCTGCAGGTGTGTTGGGAATTTGATATAATTGCTGTGTTAATTCCTCGGTCAGGGTATTTAAAACCTCTTTCAGTTCAGCGGATTTCTCTTTGAATTGCGAGGTTTTTTCTTTTAAAACTTCGGCTTTTGCTTTTTCGCCGTTACGCATTAAATCGCCGATTTCTTTGGATAGCTTATTGGACTCCGACAAAATAGTGTCTAATTCTACCTGAGTGCCGCGTCTTTTTTCGTCTAAATCAATGACGTGCTGAATCATTGCCCCGGCATCAAGATTTCTTTTGGCAAGTGCTTTTACCACTTGTTCCTGGTTTTCTCTGATATAAGCTATCTGTAACATAATCCATTAAAATTATTAAAGAGCAAATTTAAGAAAAATGTATGGGTTGTCTGTTTATTTGTTGAAATTATCTTTTAATGAAAAGATATCTGTACGGAATACAATTTATTATCTTTGGTTTTTTAGAATCAAATGTAAAATGTATAAGAAAAATTTTGCCCAATATATTAAAGAACATAGTACGCCATCTTCCATAAACAATGCTTATTACGTGTATCCCGATTTTATCACACAGCGTGGAGAGCAGTTTGTTTATGAGTATTCAGGAGGTTCAAAACACCCTTACGTCATAGAGATTGAACTGGATAAAAAAAATGATATTTACCGGACTTATTGCTCCTGCCCTTATGATTATCAAGGGGTTTGTAAACACATTATAGCAAGTGTAGAAGATTTGGCAGAACGTTTGGACAATGGTTCCTTAACCACACAAACGGCATTATTTGATGTTAAGAAATATACCAAAAAGACTGAAACCGGCGATGTACACCTTAAAGATGGTAGGTTTGATTTGGAGGTGCTTAAGAAAAAAGTGAGTAGAACAACGCTAACATACGCTTTTGTAAAATATTTTGATTTAAACTTTACCCATATCAAAACTAAGATTTCTATTTGGCATAACGATCAAGATACGCAAGAAATTATTTTCAATAAAAACGAAAACAAGTTAGAAACTTACTGCAGCTGTTCTAAGGATTTGCCCTTTTGTGAACATCGATTACTTGTTTTTAAAGACCTTGCTCATAAATTTGGCGACGATTTCTTTAAAGACGATTTTTTAAACCGTTATTTAGAAAAAGAACTGGCTTCATACGGTCTTACGCCAAACGATAATTACCAAGATTTTTTCAACGTACAGCTTACCAATCACGGAGTTTCTATTAAGCAGAAAGAAAATGTTAAAATTGATAAATACAGTAACGCGCTTGTTAATTATGCAAAGGAAATAGATGCACCAGCTCAACTGAATCTGCCAGTAAAAAACGATCAAGATGGACCCACCGGTTTGGGACTGTGTATCGATTTTACAACGTATTATTCAAAAAAGAGTTTCTTAAGCTTTTTTGGTATTAAAGGGAAGTTCAATAAAGAAAAAAACGATTTTAGTGCTAAGATTAAAAGGCTGTTTCCAGATGATTTAGACAGAATTATAGATGAGTTTTCAAACGCTGATGACTTTCAGTTTGCTATGGATACTTTAAGGATCGAACGGTTGTTAGGTGAACGAAGTATTAAAGCACGGCAACAAGCCATCCAGGTTTGTGAAACACTTTTTGTTAATGAAAAAGAGCCTTTGTTTTTCTTGCATAATTCAAAAGATTCGTATGCGCGTAAAAATTTAACTCGGTTAGAAATCTGTTCAGATCCCATTAAACTTTGTTTTCAAGCGACCTCGGCAAATAGTCAATTCAAACTAAAAACCAAAGTTGAACTTTCGGGAACAAAATACAACATAGACAGCAACAAATTGGTTATAACTCCGTTATTTATCATTTTCGGTGCAAAGGCATATCCTATAAAAATGCCTAAGCTTTCTTATGATTTAATGCATTTTGTTGAACGACCTGAAATGTATTTTTTCAAAAAAAACACCGAATATTTTTACAAGGAAATTCTTTTACCTCTGAGTAAAGATTATGAGGTTGAGTTTAGTGCACTTAAAAAGTCGAAAGTAAAGATTGATGAAAATACTTTAGAAAAGCATTTGTATATCAATGATCTGACAGAAGGATATGTAGTGTTTAAACCTTTTGTAAAGTATAACGATGATTTAATTCCTTTGTACTCTCATGAAGTTATTACTGTAAATGTTGGCGATGAACTCAAAACTATTGGAAGAAACGAGGCTTTTGAAGACAATTTTTTGGAGGAACTCCGCGGGTTACATCCCGATTTTGAACAGCAGGATGCCGTTTTTTATCTACAACCCGAACAATTATTAGAAAATTATTGGCTGATGTCGGCGGTTGAGAAGATGAAAAATACTGATATTAAAGTATTTGGTGCCAATGATCTGAAATCGTTTAAGTTTAATGTACACAAACCCAATATTTCTGTCCGTTTAGAATCGGATATCGATTGGTTTGACATTAAAATTGAAGTTAAATTCGGAAATCAGGAAGTTTCGCTTAAAGAGTTGCAAAAAGCATTTATCAAACAAAGCAATTATGTGCTGCTGAACGATGGCACTACGGGAATCCTTCCTAAAGACTGGATGCAAAAATTTGCTGTTTATTTTAAATCCGGCGAGGTTAAAAAGAATCATATTCAGATGTCAAATTATCAATTTGGTATCATTGATGAACTTTATGAGGAATTGCACGAAAAACCAGAGTTTTTAGAACAACTTTTCCAAAAGAAACAGCGTTTACTCAACCTAAAGGACATTCCAAATATTGAAATCCCCAAAGGTATCAAAGCTACTTTGAGAGATTATCAGAAAGAAGGACTGAACTGGCTGGTGTTTTTGGATGAAAATAAACTGGGCGGTTGTCTTGCCGATGATATGGGACTGGGAAAAACCTTACAAACAATTACGTTTTTGCAGTATCTTAAAAAGAACAATCCAAAAGCAAAACCTTCCTTGATTATTGCGCCGACTTCATTGATTTTTAACTGGCAGTCGGAAATAGAGAAGTTTTGTCCTACTTTGAAAGTGCTTTCGTTTACCGGTGCGAACAGAATGGAACACAAAGATAAATTCGATAAATATGATATTATTTTATCGACCTACGGCTCTTTGCTCAATGATATTGAGTTTTTGAAAGATTACAAGTTCAATTATGTGATTTTAGATGAAAGTCAGGCAATTAAGAACCCGGCTTCCAAACGGTATAAATCGGTTCGATTACTTAATTCTCATAACAGATTGGTTTTGACCGGGACACCGATTGAAAACAATACGTTTGATTTGTATGCACAGCTCAATTTTCTAAACCCCGGATTGCTGGGAACAATGACGCATTTCAGAAAGAGCTTTTCTGATTATATCGACAAAGAAAATGATGAGGAGGTTTCGCATACGTTGAGCAGAATTATCAATCCGTTTGTATTGCGAAGAACGAAAGAACAGGTCGCAACCGAGTTGCCGGAAAAGATTGAAAGTGTCATTTATTGCGAAATGAATGCGCCGCAACGAAAGGTTTACGAGGCGTTTAAAAACAGATTCAGAGATTATATCTTAAAACAAATTGAAGACAACGGCGTTGCCAATTCACAAATGTATATTTTGGAAGGTTTGACCAAATTGAGACAAATTTGTAATTCCACAGCACTGATTAATGAAGAGGAAGATTATGGAAATTATTCTATAAAACTGGATACACTGACCGAAACTATCAAAGAAAAAACAGGAAATCACAAGATATTGGTGTTTTCTCAGTTTGTAGGTATGCTGCAATTGATAAAAAACCGTTTGGAATCGGAAAATATCGTGTATGAATATTTGGACGGAAGCACCAGAGACCGGCAGGCGCGAGTAGATAACTTTCAAAACAATTCTGAAATTCGTGTTTTCTTAATCAGTCTGAAAGCCGGCGGAACAGGTTTGAACCTAACGGAAGCCGATTATGTTTTTCTGGTGGATCCATGGTGGAATCCTGCGGTTGAGAATCAGGCAATTGACAGGAGCTACCGCATTGGTCAAAGTAAAAAAGTGATGGCATACCGAATGATTTGTAAAGATACTATTGAAGAGAAAATTGTTGCTTTGCAAAGTAAGAAGAAATCGGTGGCTTCGAGCATAATTACCATTGACGAACAACAAAAATCGTTTGATGTAGCAGATATTAAACGCTTGTTTTCTTAAATTTGATGATAATCAGGTAAATGGACAGATATGAAAAGTAGATTTTTTAATTATTTATTGTTTGCAGGATTCTTTTTTCCTTTGCAGTTTTTTGCACAAACAATTCCAGATGTCTCTTTTGATTACCGCTTTCACGAACAACAAGCAGCCGAAAAACGTCTGGCATTTCTACCCAATCCCAATACACTGAATTACGATCTTACCTATCAAAAACTGGAACTGGACGTAAACCCGGCACAATATTTTATCGGAGGAACGGTCACTATGCAGTTTATTCCGAATGAAGATCTGCAAAGCATTGTGTTTGATTTAAGCCATCAATTACAGGTTACCGAAGTGTTGCAGGAAAATCAGCCGTTGATTTTTTCACAAGCCGATAACGAGCTGACGATTCAACTGGCTACAACGGTAATTTCCGGAACGCAAGGCGAAGTTCAGATTACTTATTCTGGGATTCCGCCAACGGACAACGAAGCTTTTACACAAAGTCAGCACGCCGGCACACCGATTATCTGGACGCTTTCGGAACCTTTCGGTGCACGTGACTGGTGGCCTTGCAAGCAATCGCTCAATGATAAAATTGATTCGATGGACATCTATTTGAAAACACCTGCCGATATGGTGGCGGTTGCAAATGGTATGGAACAGTCACAAATAACGCATAACGATGGTACTAAAACCACGCATTTTAAGCACAATTATCCCATCCCGGCATATTTGGTGGCAATTGCCGTAACCAACTATGAAATTTTCGAACAAACAGCCGGTACTGCACCTTATACTTTTCCAATAATCAATTATTTGTATCCCGAAACCTATCAATCGGCAGTTAGCCAATTGGCAGTTACGTTACCGATTATGGATTTGTTTGAGGATTTGTTCGGAACTTATCCATTTCACACCGAAAAATACGGACACGCACAATTTGGCTGGGGTGGCGGAATGGAACATACCACGGTTTCGTTTATGGGAGGTTTTTCGCGGCACCTGATTGCCCACGAGCTGGCACATCACTGGTTTGGCAATAAAGTGACCTGCGGTAGCTGGAAAGATATTTGGATCAACGAAGGTTTTGCAGAATATATGGCAGGTTTGGTTGTAGAACATTTGGATGGGGAAGAGGCGTTTATCAACTGGAAAAAAGGCAAGGTGGAACGTGTAACTTCACAGCCCGACGGAAACCTATATCTGTCCGACGCACAGGCATTGGATTCCAACCGGATTTTTAACGGACGGATTACTTATGACAAAGGTTCGATGGTGGTGCACATGCTGCGGTATGTTTTGGGCGATGAGGTATTTTACGAAGCAATGCGCAATTTTTTGGACGACCCCGATATTGCCTACAATTACGGAGTTACCGAACAAGTAAAGAGGCATTTGGAAGCAGCTTCAGGAAGAGATTTGACCGATTTTTTTAACGATTGGATTTATGGCGAAGGGTATCCGTCGTATCAGGTCGATGCGGAAATACTTTCGCCTTTTCAGACCAAAATTGTTTTATCGCAGACGACTTCCCATTCAAGCGTGCCGTTTTTTAAAATGCCTGTGACTTTACAACTGACAGGAGCAAACGATCAATCTGAAATTGTGGTATTGGAA
>DATGMY010000342.1:0-3090 GCA_035307005.1 Flavobacterium sp.
TGAAGTGTTCCAGGAGAAATGCCTAGCATACGTTGTACCTGATGCGACTTTAGAAGAACTGGATCATTAGATGATGTGTTTTGCGTTGATAACTCATCTTTTAATGATGCTATTGAGGAAAGGATCGTGTCTTTTAATTCTTGCAGATCCTCTTGGGTTACAATTGATATTTCCATAAGACTAATTTTAAAGATTCAGTACAAATAGAATTAAAAGAAATCGAGTTTTGCCCATGCACCACCGTGCACAAATTTCAAGAACCTGTTGCATTTACTGGTGTTACAGAAGAAAAAAAAGATAAAATTTGTTTTTAATTGAATTATAGATTAATAAAAAACTATCTTTGCTGGAGCAGAAAAAAGAGATAATAGAATTGTAGCGAAAGCTATTTTTGGGTAACAAAATCACCAATTTTAAAACCCCCAAAAAAATAGACTGACGCTCATGCCAAAAGGCGTGGGCTAGAGTCTGTTTGGGGGTTGGGCTTTGGTGAGCCTTGTTACCGATGGATGTTTGGCTCACGCTTCTTTTTTTATACCTCCATAACTATACTTATTATGCATACAGATTTCTCAAATTACAATTTGGAAAAAGAGGAGGTTAACATGATTGAAGCTTTTATGTTGCTTTATGGATATTCCTCAATCAAATCATTCTTGAAAAAAGATTTGTCAGAGCTACAAAAGCATAAAGATTGGAATCTTGAATTAAAAAATATTTATCACAAAATGAAAGGATGTTAATTCCTCTACTTCAACTTTGAATTAATTAGGTTTAGCATATCAATTATTTTATCCCTTACATTTTCAAGAACTAAAGTATCTTTTGAATATAAATTATTTCTTGTTTGTGATATTGAAAACCTTTCCTTTATTGCTGTATTATAAGTTGCGCATATCCATCTTGCTAAATCTTGATAGTTTTTCGCTTTAATGACTTTTGAGTCATTCATTAACTTAATGAATACAGATAGTTCCATGGTATTTAATAGACTTTCGATCTTCATACTCTCGCTTTCTGAAATTACAGGAGATGCTTTTTTTATCTTTATTTTTTCGTCGATTAATTTTAGTTCTTGTTCAAACCATGTTTGTAAGACTTCTGAAATGTTTTTGGCTTCAGGATCGTAGGATATTTTTATTGCTTCAAAAGATTGATTGACATTTTTGTTTAATTCTAATAATTGAAATCTTCTCTCTTGAAGGTTTAAAATAGAGTGTAAGTCCTTACGATACTCTGAAATTAAACAAGTTAAGAAATTATAGTTATTAAATCTATGTGAGATTAAAAGAGATACTATTTCTTCTTCGGAAAGTATACCATCTGGTGCGTTGGCTATATGATTGTGTATTCCGTTGATTAGCAAAATAAAATAATCAAACTCATGATATGTTAACCTGTTTGGATGGTCGATTTCAATAATCCTTCTGAACTGTTCATTTATAATTTTCTGCAGTTTGGGATTGATACTACTCCTATTAAACGAACGCTTTATTTTATTGATTTTAGTGTCAATATTATTTATATTGATTTTCTCTGAATAAAAAGGAATGGGGTGGTTTTTGTTAAAATGCTGGTTGTAATTTTCGAACAAGTAATCTAGCAACTTGATCATTGACTTATAGATGATTGCAAAGTGGTGATCATTTGTATACGATTTTTCAACTTTGTAATTAATGAGCTTCGGGTTAACGGTATGTATCACTAACAATTCTTTAATATTGAGTAAGAGAGTTTCTTGTATTTTCTGAATCAATTTTCCGAATGTGCTTTCATCGTATTCAAAGTTTTTCAGTCTCAATCTACTTTTAATATTAAAGGAGTATTCCTCTAGGAGATTGTAATAATAACAGTATTTCAACCTATCGAATTTAATCTTCCTCCAAGATGTTTCGACACAAAACGAGTATGTGGTTAAGTTTGAATTTTTGCTTTTGGATGAGGTAAATACAACGTTTTTTAAATCAACATCGATGTTTTGTAAAATAGTATCAGGGAAGAGATCTTCAATCGAATCATTAAATGGTAAAGCATTATGATAAATAAATTTACTTGCTAATGGATGAGCTGATGATATATTTTGCTTATCAACAACAACTGCTTTGTTGTCTTTGACTCTTGATTTGATTAGTTGTAAATCTTTTGGAGCACCAAGTTTTTCGGTTAAATATACAGTCAGTATTTTAGAAGCATGATTTGATATATTTAAATGCAAAGGGTTAAGACTGCCGAAAATAATATCATCATAAATTTCAAGTAGTGAGTAAGATGCTTTCATAGGTTACAGTATCAATGTAGTTACTAATTCAGCATATTAAACGGTATATATTATGTGATATTTTAAAAATCACCTTGCCAATTAATGACAAGGTGATAGAAGAAAACAAAAAGCTAATTGTAAGTGTCTGGTTGTCAACATCATTTAAAGGTTTGATGTCAACTTAGTTTTATCAGAAGATTTACCGAATAGTTTGCTTTTTAAATCATTCATATCTTCAGAAACCTTGCTTTCCAACACTTTAGCGTAAATTTGTGTAGTACGAATAGAACTATGGCCAAGCATTGAACTTACCGTTTCTATGGGTACGCCATTGGATAAAGTGATAGTTGTTGCAAAAGTGTGGCGAGCAATGTGGGAAGTGATTTTCTTTTTAATACCGCATATATCAGCAATCTCTTTCAAATAACCATTATAGCGTTGGTTACTGTTAACCGGAAGTAGTCTGTTTTTGTTTATACAATAAGGATGTTCTCTGTACTTCTCTATAATTTCCATTGCTACAGGTAGCAATGGAACACTTTCTTTTACACCTGTTTTTTTACGATTCTTTTTTAACCATGATCCGCCATCTATTCCTTTGATAATTGCATCATATTCGAATTCGTAAATATCAGCATAAGCAAAACCAGTGTAGCAACAGAATATAAAAACATCACGTACTTCAGATAAACGAGGAATATTAATTTCTTTAAATCTAATGCGGTCAACTTCTTCTTGAGTTAAGATTTCTCTTTTCGGAGCGATGTAACTGCAACGGAAGTTTTTGAAAGGGTTTGATGAAATCCAGTCTAATCCAACTGACATGTTCA
>DATGMY010000343.1:0-6400 GCA_035307005.1 Flavobacterium sp.
AAACAGAGAAGTCTGATCTTTTTGATCTAACGTAAACGCTTTATAAGACAACTCTGTATAAGGTGTCATTATAAAATACGTATCGGTTTTTAACCGCACAGGCACTCTCCAGGTTGTTCCTAATCCTGTGTCGGAATCCCAATATTCTTCTTCCTTCGTTTCATTTCTGTTGCGCAGCACATTGATTAAAAATCCACTGGAGAATCCAAGTCCCAATGTAAATTTTTCGGTACCGACCACATCGTATTGCAAAGGAATAGAGATTCCGTACATATTGATCACTGTACGGTCGGTATCATACCCAAAACCGTGTTTAAACTTGGGACTTGCTGTATAGAAGTTACCCCCGGCAGAAAAGGCATCGGTAAAATAATAACGTGCCGACAAATCAAAACCTATTCCCTGATTATCAAAGTTGGGAATGGTAGTCGCTCCGAGTGTAATTGCTAGATCTTTTTGCTGAGATTGTGCGCTTACTGTTCCGGATAATATTAACGTAAGAAAAAATAATAGTATTCTCATAATGAATAACGTTTAATTTTACCTCCACAAAAAGCAGACCAAAAAATGATGTTTTTCTGTCTATTGTCCTTACTGTTTCAGAAATAAAAGTCAACAAGCATCATAAAATTCCTTTCAACCGGCAATTCCGCCTGTATGAAACTTCCAATGGATTATGTTTTGTAAAAATTCTCAATCAGCTGTTCCAAACAAGTTCCGTTTTTTTGTATTTTGTTATATTTGCACTATGTTTGAATATTTGAAGAAAAAAATTATCACTAAAACTGAATTGATATGACCAAACACTCACTCCTTTTCGTAGGTATAATTCTTTTATTATTATACTCTTGCGACAATTCCAAAGAACAAGAACTTTCTCTTCGGGAAGCTGATCTCAACCGGAGAGTACAATTGTTTAAAGCCAAAGAAGCCGAATATTTTGCACTCTTAAAAATGAGAGACAGTCTTCAATATCAGGACAGCATCGTCAAAATAATAGCCTGGCCGGAAGGAATCTCAGGACTATGGAACAGTAGAATTGTCTGTGTAGAAACCAATTGCAGCGATTATATTATTGGCGATATCCGGAATGATTTATGGGAATTTACACAAGACTCCACACAACTATTGGTAAATGTTTATAACAAAAAAGATTTGATCAGGATTTATGACAGCAAATATACCAATGATCAAATAGCCTTACATTATGCAACAGATACTACCGCCCAGAAGTTTGTAAATATGAATGTATATCTCAGTGAGATTACTCCAAACAAAATCAGCGGTTACAGAACAGTGAGCGTCAACGGACGATGTACTGCAAAATTTACTGTTGAATTAAACAAAATTCCGAACCAATAATCAACGAATGATATTATTAAGCATCAACACCAGCCTGCCGATAGAAGATCCGGTTTTAAAATTCCTTATTCTTTTAATTATCATCTTAGCGGCGCCGTTATTATTGAATAAAATTAAAGTTCCTCATTTAATAGGATTGATTATTGCAGGTGCTATTATTGGTCCTAACGGATTCAATATTCTTTCCCGCGACAGCAATATTGTGGTTACAGGAACCACCGGATTATTGTACATTATGTTTCTTGCCGGTCTGGAAATTGATATGGGCGATTTCAAGAAAAACAAATGGAAAAGTTTAGGTTTTGGATTATATACTTTTATCCTGCCCTTTATCTTAGGATACTGTGCTGCACATTTCCTGTTAAATTTCAATACCCTAACCTCTTTACTGTTTGCCAGTTTATTTTCATCTCATACGCTTATTGCCTATCCGCTGCTGAGCAAATTTGGTATTACCAAAAACAGATCCGTAAACGTGGCAGTAGGCGGAACAATGATTACCGACGTGTTGGCATTATTGGTCTTAGCCGCAGTTGTGGGAATGTCGCAAGGAGAAGTCGGGCAGGAATTTTGGTTTAAATTAGGTGGATCTGTCATTGTATTCGGATTAGTCGTTTTATTACTGTTTCCTATTATCGGGAGATGGTTTTTCAAGAAAGTGGACGATAAAATCTCACAATACATTTTTGTATTGGTCATGATTTATTTGGCCTCCTTATTTGCAGAATTAGCAGGTGTAGAAGCAATCATCGGAGCCTTTCTGGCAGGTTTGGCATTAAACAGGCTCATTCCTCATACTTCATCATTAATGAACCGGATCGAATTTGTAGGAAACGCTATTTTCATCCCTTTCTTTCTGATCAGCGTGGGAATGATCATTGATTTTTCTGCCTTTTTCAAAAGCTGGGATACGATTCTCATTGCTTTGATTATGATTGCCTGTTCGATCGGAGGTAAATATTTAGCCGCCCTTGCCACTCAAAAAAGTTTTAAATTCACTAAACCCGAAGGCGGGATCATCTTTGGTTTAAGTTCTGCTTCGGCAGCCGCTACCCTTGCAACGGTAATGGTGGGTTATAACGTGGTTTTATCAGAAAATGAACTGGGAGAACCGATCAGGTTATTAAACGAGCACGTACTTTACGGCAGTATCTTGCTTATTTTGGTTTCGTGTACCTTATCTTCTTTTGTTACCATGGCAAACGCTAAAAAGATCGCCGAAGCGGACAATGAAGATACTATATCGGGAAATTCGCACGAAGAAGAAAGTATTTTGCTGGCACTGAACAACCCTGAAATGGTTGAGAAGATTGTGAACCTGTCTATGTTGATCAAAGGCAAACAAAACAAAGATCAGGTTTATGGACTGAACATCATCAATGAAGAGAAAAATGAATCTTCGGTAAAAAATGCCGAAAAACTATTGGATGCTGCAGTGAAGAATGCTGCATCTATGGACGTAAAACTAACCCCTATTACCCGGTATGACAGTGATGTGGTCAACGGTATAAAGAATGTCATTAAAGAACAACGAATAACAGATCTGCTCATTGGCATTGATTCTGAAAAAGGCTTCACTCCTTCGCTGATCTTCAATATTTTTAACGGCTACATATACAATACTCAAAGTAATTTATTGATTTATCACGCCGTTCAACCGGTTTCCACCGTTAAAAAGCATTTTGTATTTATTCCGCGAAACGCCGAAACACAAGCCGGTTTTTTCCACGCATTATTACGCATATGGAATATTGCCCGCAACAGTGGGGCAGTAATGGAATTTTATGCTTTTCCTCCAACGGTAAAAGTCCTGAAAAAGATCCTGAAAAAGGCAAATATAGAAGCTACCATTGAAACGATTGGCAGCTGGAAAGAAGTTGAGAGAATATCACAAGAAATTGATGACAATGAAGGCTTGATTCTTTTGATGGACCGAAGAGAAATCGGACGTTCGCGTTCTACCAATTTTTTACCACATACCTTAAACAAACAGTTTTCCGATATTAATTACCTGATTATTTATCCGTTTACTGAAACAGACGTCAGTATTCACGAGAAAAGATCAATTAATAATTATGATGATTATACCGAAATTGGTCAAATTGTCGGAAAGATTTTTAAATAACAGTGTATTGTCTTAAAACGCACATACATCAAAAAACAATAAAGCCTCACGTTTCCGTAAGGCTTTATTGTTTTTACTTTCTTTCTTAATTCAGTTTGAAATTATACCCCACACCGATGGCAATGGGAATTAAGTCATTTGTTATGGAAACCCTGTAATCGTTTTTCATGGCATCATAATTATCCATAAATTCTTTGGAACGTATGGGAACAAATAAACCGGCACTCAACTTATTGCCTCTGCTTCCCATTTTTATATCTACATTTACGCCTGCCGTAACACCATAAGAAGTCATTTCATATTCCGGAGCACCATCAACTATAGAAACTGCATTGTAACCGTAAAAAACCATAGGATTAATTGAAACTTTTTTGTCGGGCATAATTTTAAAGGTAGCTCCTACGTTCCAGCCTACAGATGAAAAGTTATAACCTAAACCTCCGAAAACACCCACATTTTTTATTGGCAGATATTCGATCTTCGCACCTATTCCTCCATAATCCAATCCAATTCCCAAACCTGAATAAACCTGATGTTCACTTTGTCCATAAGTTTGATTTCCCATACATAATAAGGTAAAAATGGCGCATACTGTTTTTACTAATTTTTTCATACACTAAAAATTACATGATTTATAAGTTATTAACCTGAGTTCGATTATTTTTATCCATTGGAATGGGCTTTAGCCCATTCTGTAAATTCATCTCATAAGAGGCTTTAGCCTAACCATTTTTTTAGGCTAAAGCCTTTTTTATGCTTTATTTCTTTTATCGGGCTAATGCCTGATGCTATTAATCGAACTCAGGTTATTATTAAAATTCTCCTTTAAAACATGGTGTTTAAACCCTGTTTTTAAAATCGTCCGAAATTAATTAAATTTCATTTAATTAATATCCTTTTTGCAAGATTTAAATTACCTGTTCATCTTCTGATACCTATAAATCAGGTTGTATTTCTCTACAAATTCATACTTAGCTAACTTACCATTCTTTGTTTTTATCATGGTATAAGTACAATATTATTAAATCAGACAGCACACTCATACTTAACCACAATATTTAGGTATCTTTATAGGATTAACCCCCTATCTCTTTAAAATTGAAAATTTTCATTAAATATATGGTCAGTATTCGCTGTAAGATGATCGTGAAAACCGAGTTGGATAAACTCGGAATCATTTACGGCGCAGTAGATTTGGGAGAAATAGAGATAAAACAAGACCTTATTCCTGAACAGTTGTTGCAATTAAAAACAGCATTGGCAAAATCGGGATTGGAATTGATGGATGACAAAAAAGCCATTTTAATCGAGAAAATAAAAAATGTCGTTGTTGAGCTTGTCCACTATGAAGATGAATTTCCAAAGATGAAAAAGTCGGAATACATCAGTGAAACACTCAACTATGATTATACCTATCTTGCCAATATATTTTCGGAAGCTACAGGAACTACGATTGAACAATACATCATCATACACAAAATAGAACGGGTAAAAGAACTGCTTATTTATGATGAACTGAACCTCTCTGAAATATCGTATAAACTTAATTACAGCAGCGTTGCACACTTATCTGCCCAGTTCAAAAAAATTACGGGACTGACACCTACTTTCTTTAAAAAATTAAAACACAAAAAACGCATCAATCTTGAAGATGTGTGAAAGGCGTAACTTCTGATAATCTTAAAATTGCTGCATTAAAAACACCGTTTGTTCCTGTCAACAAATTTCCCGCAGAATTAAAAAGACCTAAAGAAGCCAAAAAACAAATAGAGGTCATCAGATAATTACCTGTTTTTAAACTTTGTAACACCCTTTAACACAACGTTTGTCATTCCGTAGGAATCTCTTATCAGTGCCAGTAAAGATGCTTACAGCATGACAAACGTAATATTAATTTTAAAACACTATTGATTTACAGCGTTGTTCAATATATATGTATGAATTTAAGTTATGACCTCAAAAAATAATTAACTCCCATTAAAGCTTTAAACAAACAAAGACATCCTGATAAGATGTCTTTCTTGTTTTCTTTTTTATGTAAGCAGATATTTTGTTTAAGAAATGCTTATTCTTCCTTCATTATCTTTATCCTTCCGCTTGGTTGCTTTGTCTGCTTTCTTCTCTTTTTGAGATTTGGCAGGGGCTGTTTTATCGGATTTCTTTTTTAGGTTTCTTTCTTTCGCCATCTTGTTTTATCTTTGTGTAAAGATGACTTTTTAATACGGGAAAACTTTATATTATTTGAGAAGATGTTTATATAATTCACACTTTTAAAAGGATATAATTGATAAAAGAGAATATATTTTTGATTGAATTACATCTAAGTAAGTCGTCCCGATTGCTATCGGGAGTTTAAAAGTCTTAAAGCCAAAAGATGAAATGATATAAACAACAAAAAAAGCCTTACATTTCTGTAAGGCTTTATCTTTTTTGCTCCCCCTCTTGGGCTCATCCCGATAGCTATCGGGACAAGTCCCCTCTGATTAACAGAATCTTTGAAGCAATTTACCCGACATTTCGGGATATTTTATAAGGTTTTCAATATACTTTCTACTCTTCATCGATTTGATGTGCTTTTCAATTTTCCGAGCTTGAGAAATGTTATTGCATTGTAAACTCCAAAATATTTCCCAATCATCAGCGATAACCGTGTAAGCATCTTGGAATTGTTTAGAATTATGCCAGTTGACTCGAGTAAACAGGTCATTAGTTTCGCCTATATAATATTTATCTGTAGATTGAGAATAAATGATATATACAAAGTGCATAATCAGGATATTGAATAAAACAATAAATCCCAACCATTGCTGATCAGGATTTGTCTGCTCCCCCTCTTGGGCTCGTCCCGATAGCTATCGGGACAAAAACCCTCTGATTAAGGTTGTCTGCTCCCCCTCTTGGACTCGAACCAAG
>DATGMY010000344.1:0-7134 GCA_035307005.1 Flavobacterium sp.
ACCGAAACCGTGGATTGGGAATATGTAAAAGAGGTAATGCAGGTTGTAGATCGTTTAAAGGGTGAGAACGTTAAAATCGTTTCGGTAGAGCAAGTGGAAGGTTCGGTAATGCTGAACGATTTTGAAGTGAAATCATCTGAAAAATATGCGTTGTTTTTCGGCAATGAGGTCAAAGGCGTAAATCAGCAAGTAATTGACAACAGTGATGTTGTGGTTGAGATTCCGCAGTTAGGAACAAAACACTCGCTCAATGTTTCGGTAAGTGGAGGTATTGTGATTTGGGATGTTTTTCAGAAAATGAAAACTTTATAGATGAAAAATTATTTAAAAGACGGCACCGTATTTTTGTATTTATGTCTGCCTATACTGATTTATATGGCTATGATGGGAGCGTATGATGCTTCTATTCGAACGATTGTTAAAGAAACTGTTTTTAACGGTGCGGTTTTAATGTTGCTTTTAGCCGCTGTTTTTAATATTAATAACCGGATAGTTAAAGGTGTTTTTTCGGCCTTTTTGCTTTTTTTCTACATTATCTTGTTTATACAAATTATGGTTTTTTATAACTTTTATAATTTTATAGACAATGCCATTCTTTATACTGCTTTTGAAACGAATTCGAATGAGATTATTGGATTTATCGATAGTTATGGCAAATGGTATCAACCGGTTTTTGTGATTTTCTATTTATATATTGCAGGAAAAATACTTTTTTCATACCGTTTTTCCATCATTAAATATAAAATAGCTACGGTGGTTTTGTGTATTGCCTGTTTGGCAGTTGGTTATAAATTTATAGAACGCTCTATAAGTTTATTGACCATTGCGACTTATTCGGAATATCAGGAATTTACGTCTCAACTTTCCAAAAACATTACAAACAAAACATCGTCATATTTTACGAACGCAATTAATAAGGAGGAGCAGGCACTTTATGTTGTAATCGTTGGAGAATCAACTTCTTTACGAAATATGGGGATTTACGGATATTACCGGGATACCAATCCTGAACTTTCTAAAATGAAAGATGAATTATATTTGTTTAATGATGTGATTAGTCCGCGAACTCATACTATTTTATCATTAGATCGGATATTTAGTCTGGGCGATTATAAAAAACCTGAACACAATGAACTGGGAACTGTTTTTCAGTTAGCAAATCAGGCAGGTTTCAAAACCTATTGGGTTTCAAATCAGGAGCCTTTAGGTGTCAATGAAACTTTGGTGTCCCTTTATGCTCGTGCAACTTCCGAGCAGCATTTTGTAACCAATACCGAGCAAAACAGCCGTAAACTGGATGATGCTTTATTACCTGTGCTTGACAGGGTTATTCAGGATTCGTTAACGTCTAAAAAAATTATTTTTCTGCATTTAAAAGGTACGCATATATTTTACCGGAACGGTTATCCGCCTTCTTTTGAATATTTTGAAGATGAACCCCGTACAAAGTTTCCTTCCGGAGAAGCTTTCCAAACAATCAATGAATATGACAATGCCGTGCGTTACAACGATTATATTGTGTCCCGGATTATTCAGCGAGTTAAAAAACAAAATACCAACAGTTATGTAATATATTTTTCAGATCATGGTGATGATGTGTATCAGGACTATAATGGTTTTGGACATTATGAAGGAATTGGAACCAATGCAATGTATCAGATACCGTTTATCGTTTGGCTTTCCGATGAATATAAACAACATTCAGGTATTGATTTCAGCGGTAAATTAGAGCGTAAATACATTCTCGAAGATTTTATTTACAGTTTTGCAGAATTGTCCCGGATTGAATTTGACCAGTTTCAACCACAGAAAAGTATTTTTAGCAACCAGTTTATTTATAAGGAGCGGCTAATTTCGCCCGGTGTAAATTATGATGAAAGAAATTAAATTTAAAAAGCTTATTGCTCTTTTGTTGATATTATCGGTTATAGGGATTGTTTATATCTTTAATCCTTATAAATTGGAGCATATCGGACACAGGGATAAGATCATGGCACATCGTGTAAACAGTCTTGAAAAATTGTCATATACAGAAAATTTTTATAGCGGTGTTGAATTGGATTTAATGTATGATGCCGGCAAACAAACGTTTGACATTAATCATCCGCCGGCACCTTCGATAGGTTTGGATTTGAAAACTTATGTAACACATATTCAAAATAAAAATTTAAAGTTATGGCTTGATATGAAAAATCTTTCAGAAGAAAATGCTGCGGAAGCAGCCAAAATACTTCACCGGATAATAACAGAAAACGGCATTGCAAAAAAAAATGTCTTAGTAGAATCTCCCAAAATTCAACTTTTGCATTATTTTAAAGCAGAAGGGTTTACCACGAGTTTTTATCTGCCCTATTTTATGTATGAAGAAGATGAGGTTACCTTAAAAAAAACCATTGATTCTCTAAATACCTTAAAACTGAAATATGCTTACGACGGCATTTCTGCGGATGTTAATAATTACGAAATATTAAAACAACATTTTCCAGATGACCGGAAATTTCTGTGGGATTTGCACCAGCCTTATTCCCGACGGCAGGTAAAACATTTTAAGGAATTCAGAAAATATGTAAAAGATCCTACCGTAGAAATTATTTTGGTTCGTGTAGCTTTACCCATTGGCAGCAGATAAAATTTTACGATTAATTATTTGCAAGACTTCCAGATAATCTTCATGGTTTTCAACAAAATCTTTGTTGGTAACATCAATAATAAGAACTTTTTCCTTGGGAAGGGTTTTGATGAACTCGTTATAACCGAAACTGATTTTATTCAGATAATCTGCGGAAATAGATTTTTCATAATTTCTTCCACGTTTTTGAATGTTTAAAAGCAACGCATCGGTTTTTTGATACAAATAAACATACAGATCCGGTTTTTGAATTTCCTTATACATCATCTCGAAAACAGTCCGATACAAAGCAGCTTCGTCTTGATCAAGTGTAATCTGGGCAAAAATAAGTGATTTATAAATGTAATAATCTGCCACAGCAAATTCGTTGAACAGATCGTATTGCGCCAAATCATCATTTAATTGTGAATAACGGTCGGCAAGAAACGACATTTCCAACGGAAAGGCATAACGTTCGGGTTGTTCATAAAATTTAGGCAAAAATGGATTGTCGGCAAAGCGTTCCAATATAGGTTTTGCATTAAAATCCTGAGTGATTTTTTGTACCAATGTTGTTTTTCCGGAACCAATATTTCCTTCAACAGCTAAAAAATTAATTCGAGAAAACACAAACGAATCTTTTGGAAGCACGATATGTTCCACTTTTTTAATTTCCGAATCATCCGTACACGATTGCAATAATTCATTTGTAGTTTTTTGGAAAACAGGATGTTTCCACTCAAAAGACAAATCGTTTAACGGAACCAAAACAAATTTTCGATGTTGTAACTGCGGATGAGGAAGCGTTAAACCTTCGGTCTCAATAATCTCATCGTTAAAATAAATAAGATCAATATCCACGGTTCTGGCTGCGTAAGATTCGATGGTTTTTTCTGTTCTCCCCAGATTTTTTTCGATTTCCTTCAGTTTGGTCAAAAGCAGTTCAGCATCAAAATGGGTGTGAATCAAAATACACATATTGTAAAACGGAAAGCTGTCAAAACCCCACGAAGGTGTTTCATATAATGCCGAAGTCTGAGCCACAAAACCTATGTGATTGTGAATCTTTTCAATGGCTTGTAAAAGAAATGCTTTTTTATCGCCCAGATTGCTTCCTAAAGCTAAAACTACTTTGTTGTACTGCATCAGGCAAAAATAAGGATTGTAGCGAATTTTCCGAAAAAATTAAAAAAATAAAAAAGCGTGTAACATTTTAGAGCAAAGCGATACTAATGTTATAGAAAGAATTAATAAATAAAAATAATGAATTTTATAAAAAATGTATTAGCAACCCTGGTAGGAATCATCTTGTTTTGTATGATGTCGTTTTTTATCTTGTTGATTGTAGGTGTAATGGCATCGGCGGGGAGTTCATCTAAAGGGAAATCCACCAAAAATAACTCGATAATAAAATTAGATTTGGAACGTGTGTCAAATGATTATGGCGGAAGCATTTACATCGAAGATTTTGATTACAAAGAAACTAATCACGATGGATTGATCAATGTTTTACAGGCAATTGATTATGCCAAAACCGATGCTAAAATCAAAGGAATTTCCATTGAAAATAACTTATCGCTTTTAGGATTGACACAAAGAAAATCCATCGCCGAAAAATTGGAAGAATTTAAAAAAACAGGAAAATTTGTCGTTGCTTATGCAGACAATTATTCTCAGGGAGAATATTATCTGGCATCTATTGCCGATACTGTTTACCTGAATCCTATGGGAAGTGTAGATTTCAAAGGATTGGCAAGCGAAATTCTGTATATGAAAGATTTGCAGGAAAAAACAGGCATCGAGATGGAAGTGATTCGTCACGGAAAATACAAAAGTGCCGTAGAACCATTTCTTCAACAAACAATGAGTGATGAAAACCGCGAACAAATGACGGTGCTTTTAAACTCTATTTGGGATGCTTTTGCAGGCGATATTTCTAAAAACAGACAAATTTCATTGGAAACACTCAATGATATTGCTACAAACCTAAACGGACGCAATGCTAATCTGGCATTGGAAAACAAACTGATCGATAAAATTGCATACCTCGACGAATACCACAACGGCATCAGAAAAGCTTTGGGCATCAAATCAGACGACAACATCAATGAAATTGAAATTTTGGATTATATCAAAGATGTAAATTTGAAAATGTCTAAATTTTCTGCCAAAGATCAAATTGCAGTGGTTTTTGCGCAAGGTGAAATCCGCAGTGGAGAAGGAGGGGTTAATGTCATTGGCGAAGGTTCTATTGGTCGGGCATTGAAAGCAGCTCGTAAAAATGACAACATCAAAGCGGTGGTTTTACGTGTAAATTCTCCGGGAGGAAGTGCTTTGACGTCTGATATTATTTGGCGTGAAATTGAACTAACTAAAAAGACCAAACCTGTGATTGTTTCTATGGGCGACGTGGCGGCATCGGGCGGATATTACATTGCGTGCAACGCTACCAGAATTTTTACAGAACCGGCAACGATTACAGGTTCGATTGGAGTGTTTGGAATGGTTCCCAATTTTGAAAAAGTAGCCGGAAAATTTGGTGTGAATGCCCAACAGGTAAAAACACACGAAAATGCCGGTGGTTATAGCCCGTTTAGAAAAATGTCGCCAAAATATAAAGAAACGCTGACCGAAAGTGTTGAGATGATTTACGATACCTTTGTATCACGTGTGGCTGAAGGACGTAATATGACCACAGCACAGGTGGATTCTGTAGCTCAAGGTCGTGTTTGGACAGGAACAATGGCAAAAGAATTAGGTTTGGTCGATGAATTGGGAAGCCTGGACGATGCTATTTCTTATGCTGCCGAATTGGTAGAATCTACCGATTATAAAATAACGCTTTATCCGCAATATAAAATAAAATTGGGAGATTTATTGCGTAAATTCTTTGGAGTTTCTGTCGCCAATGCAACAGAAAACGCAATAAAGGAAGAAATTGGTGTAGAGAATTATAAATTGCTGCAACGAGTGAACTACCTCAAGCAAACAGAAGGTGTTCAGGCAATGCTGCCTTATCATTTAGACATCAAATAAATTTAATGTTTTACTTATTCTAAAATCCTTTGGTTTATGCCAAAGGATTTTTTTTGTGAGCAGTTTTTTCTTAACTTTAAACAAAAAAATAAGGATATAAATTTGCTATCAGCTTGGTTTACAACAGGCAATTATACAACGGTCTTGAAAATATTCGTTGCGGAGTTTTTACCTTATTAACAATTGAAAATAGCAAAATAATGAACGAATTGCATTTAATGCTGATCTTACACTTGTTAGGAGCAGCAATCTGGGTTGGCGGACATATCGTACTTGCTGTGACTGTTTTGCCTCAAGTGTGGAAACAACGCTCCACAGAGTTGTTGTTTAATTTTGAATCTAAATATGAACGTATCGGTATGCCGGCTTTGTTGGTTATGCTTCTTACCGGAATGAGAATGGCATACCTGTACAATGTAAAAATAGAAAACTGGTTTTCGTTCAGCAGTCCGATTGAAAATGTTATTTCCACAAAACTGTGTTGCCTGCTGATTATTTTTATGTTTGCTGCCAGCGCACAGTTCAGGGTTTTGCCCAAATTGCGCCACAATATTAAGTATTTGCCACTGATGACTTTTCATATCATTATGGTAACGCTTATCAGTATTACCATGTTGATTTTGGGAAGTTTTATACGTTACGGAGGAATTTAAGAATTATGAAAAGAACTAAAGAATTACAGCGTCTGAGCCACGACCATCACCACGGATTGTTGGTCTGCTGGAAAATACGAACTGCTTTCAGCAAAGGAATTGAAACCGAAAGAGTAAAGAATTATCTCAATTGGTTTTATGAAGACCATTTGAAAGATCACTTTAAAATTGAAGAAAAAACGCTGCTGGTTGTAGTTGGGGACGAACACGAATACGGAAAACAAATGCTGGCAGAACATCAGGCACTGAAAACATTGTTTGAAGATAAAGAAATAAGCACTAATAATTTAAAGCAAATAGAAGAATTGCTGCAGGCTCATATCCGTTTTGAAGAACGTCAGTTATTTCCGTTAATTCAGGAAATTGCCACAAACGAACAGTTAAAAAATATCGCAGCGGCAGACAATGAGGAAAAGTTTGTTGATAATGAAAATGATGTGTTTTGGGTTTAAATAGCGACAGTTGAATATTTTAAATCAGTTTATCCAGAACATAGAACGAAGTTTTTTTGATTATCAAGACTGTTTTTGTTTGATATAATTTAGAAGTTTTTTATTTGATAAAGGTTTGAAAGTTTTTTCATTGGTCTCATTCGTTAGTTGAAACTATGCACTTTAAAGTGCAAGACTTTCAGTTTCTAAAAGTTTTTGCCACGGATTAAAGGATTTTAGGATGATAAAAAATCTGTGTAAATCCTCAATAGTTCGTTAAATTTTCAAGCAGCAATTTTCCCATAATTCAATAGCTGTATTATTTTAGATTTAATTTTAGTTAAGTTCGGTTTTATTGCAAACGTTACAAAAAATCGTTTCATTAGTAACTCATTGTAATACTGTG
>DATGMY010000345.1:0-15239 GCA_035307005.1 Flavobacterium sp.
TTTAAACCGGCTTTTATTGACGTAACCTATCATCGGGAAGAATATACCTATAAAGACGCTGGAAACGGTTTGCTGGAAAAAAAGATTGTCAAAAAACGTCCCGGAACGGTAGGAATTTGTTCCGCAATTCAGAATAAATACAAAGTTGATGCCGTCCCCCATATTTTGTGTGGCGGATTTACGAAAGAAGACACCGAAAACTTTCTGATTGATCTGGATTTTCTGGGAATTGACAATGTGGTTGCCCTGCGTGGTGATGCTGTTAAAAGCGAAATTTATTTTAAACCGGAAAAGAACGGGCATCGTTACGCTTCGGAATTAGTTACGCAGATTTCGGAACTGAACAACGGAATTTATCTGGACGATGAATTGGAAAACTCACACGCAACCGATTTTTGTATCGGCGTGGCGGGCTATCCCGAAAAGCATATGGAAGCTCCTAATTTTGATACCGATTTACAGTTTTTAAAACAAAAAATAGAAAAAGGTGCTGATTATATCGTTACGCAAATGTTTTTTGACAATCAAAAATTTTTTGATTTTGTGGATAAATGCCGAAATGCAGGCATTACCGTTCCGATCATTCCCGGACTGAAACCACTGACTACCAAAGGGCAGTTGAATATGATTCCGCATCGTTTTAAAGTGGATTTACCTGATCAACTTGTGATTGAAGCTTTGAAAGCCAAAGATAACGAAGCTGTAAGGCAAATCGGAATTGAATGGTGCATTCAGCAAAGTAAGGAAATTATAGCTGCCGGTTTTCCCGTGGTGCATTATTACTCGATGAGTAAATCAGAAACGATCAGGCAAATTGCGAAAGAGGTTTTTTAGAATAAATAAAAAAAGGACTACTTTTAAAAGCGGTCCTTTTTTGAGAAAAAATTAGTAATTAACTTAATTATTTATTTTCAAGCAGTTGTAGCTCAATGTTCAACTTTACCTCTTCGCCTACCAATACACCGCCGGTTTCCAAAGCAGCGTTGTAAGTCAATCCGAAATCTTTGCGGTTGATCGCTCCTTCCAACGCCAACGCCAGGCGGTTATTGCCCCAAGGATCTTTCATCAATCCGCTGATGGTTCCTTTTAATGCCACCGGACGCGTTACATCTTTAATGGTTAAATCTCCTTTAATTTCATAATCAGAACCGTTGTTTTTTACCTCGGTCGATTTAAATTTCAATGCTGGAAATTGTTCCACATTAAAGAAATCTGCACTTCTCAGGTGGTTGTCTCGGTCGTTGTTATTGGTGTCGATAGAGTTTACATTTGCGTTAAACTCAAACGACGCATTTTGTAAAGAATCATCAAATGCAATATCAGCATCATATTCTTTAAACTGTCCTTTTACGTTGGTAAACATCATGTGTTTTACTCTGAACCCAATCTCTGTGTGGCTTGGGTCAATGTTCCATTTTTTCATAATTATAAATTTTATTAATTAGTTTAAATGCATCGGAACTTCTATAATCAGAAATTCACTTTTTTCGTTGATTGTAATGTTTATTTTCTCGGTTTCCCAAACACCAATAGCATCGCGGGAATTTAATTTACGTCCGTCCACTTCCAATGAACCGCTGATTACAAAAAGGTACAACCCATTGTATTCCGGATCTTCCACAACAACCGAAAGTTCTTTATCGGCATCGAACTTAGCCAGTTTAAACCAGGTGTTTTGCTGAAGACTTAATTTTCCTTCTTCTGCTTTTGGCTGTACCAAGGTTTTCAGTTCATTGTCGTTTACGTTGTATTTAAGTTGTCCGTACCGGGGAGTAATATTCAGTTTATTAGGAATAATCCAAATCTGTAAAAGATTGACACTCTCTGTGGAGCTTGGATTCCTTTCGCTGTGAAAAACTCCGGTTCCGGCACTCATGGTCTGGATTTCGCCTTTTTCAATGATGCCTTTTCCACCGGTGCTGTCTTCGTGAGCCAACTTTCCTTCCAAAGGAATCGATACAATTTCCATATTCTCGTGCGGATGCTCTCCAAAACCTCTTGCCGGAGCAATAAGATCGTCGTTTAAAACCCGTAATGCCCCAAAATGAACACGTTCGGGATTGAAATATCCTGCAAAAGAAAAAGTATGGTTTGCTTTGAGCCAGCCGTGATCGGCATAACCTCTTGAATCTGCTGTATGAATGATATATTGTGCCATAATTCTTTGATTTTGATAAGACAAAGTTAGGGCGTTTGTCATTAAAAGGAGATAATCTAAATTAAGAAATAAAATTCAGTCAAAATGGCAAGAAATTTTTAAGCTTCAAAGGAGCATTTGAGTATCTAAGTTTTTTGAAAATAAATTACTTTTTCCTCAAAAGCCTGCTTTTCATCTTGCTGAAAAATTCCGGTGTTACACCAATGTACGATGCAATGTATTTTTGCGGCAGACAATGCACCGTGTCGGGATAATTTTGCATAAACTTTTCATAGCGTTCTTCGGCAGTCAGCGCCATTTTGTCCAAAACACGCTGTTGATGGGCAATCAGACTGTTTTCTGTAAGAATTCTGAAAAAACGTTCTAATTTAGGAACCTCAATAAACAGGGTTTCTACATCTTTTTTGTGTAAAATCAAAACCTCACAATTTTCGGTTACGTCAATATACATTATCGCCGGTTTTTCACTCAAATAACTGTACATATCCGCCATCCACCAATCTGTCGTGGCAAAACTCAATATATGTTCCACACCGTTTTGATCAACAATATAACTTCTCAGAATGCCCTGCAATACAAAATACGTAAAATGAGCGTCGTCTCCGGGTTTTACAAGTAGGGTTTTAGTTTTGTAAGATCGACGTTCCACACGAGATAAAATCAATTGTTCTTCTTTGGAAGTAAGATTTATTTTACTGCGAAAATTTTCTAATAATAATTGTGTCATAATTATTTCTCTGCATTTTATCGGTCAAACAGATTTTTTTAAGTTGTCGGGAAATTTTGATAGAATAAAGGTAAGGATTTATTACTTTTGATTACGCTTAGCAATACGATAAATTTAATAGTTATTTGATGATACAGATAAAAAAATGTACTCCGGACGAAGCCATAGAATTGAGACATACAGTATTGAGAAGTAATATGCCAAAAGAAGAAAGTGTTTTTGAAGGCGATTATGATGAAGATACGATGCATTTAGGAGCTTTTGATAAAGATAAACTGATAGGAGTGATTACTTTTCACCGAAAGAAAACCAATACTTTTAAAGCACATCCGGTTTACAGGCTGACAGGTCTGGCAGTGCTGGAAGAATACAGAAAAAGGGGAATCGGAAAAAAGCTTGTCAAAAAAGGAATCGAAAAATTAACGAAACAAGATTCTATCTTTATTTGGTGTTTTGCAAGGGATATTGCTGTGAAGTTTTACGAGAAAATGGGCTTCTTGTTAAAAATTCAACAAGTCATTATTCCAAATCTTGGTTCTCACAGAATTATGTTTAAATTTATAGCAAAAGAAGATTAGTTGTGTGATGAACTGGAAAAAAATTGTTGTTATAGTATTGATTTTTACTGCTTGTAATGAGAAAGAACCTAAGGTTGAATGGAAGAATTCTGAGAAAGAAATCAGAATGGACAAAATAGATTTATTTGGTTCTGCAAATGGTGTGGCGTCTTTTTATGCACAAAATCAATTCAAAGCAGTTTGGAACGACAGTGTCAATCGTAGTGAATTGATTTCTGCCATTATCGACAGTCGTTTCGATGGAGTTTTGCCGGAAACCTATCCTTTGGGTTCTTTGATTTTTGCACACCAACAATATCAACGTTTGAAAATAAGTGAATTAAAGAAAGCAGATATTCGTTTTACTGAAGTTTTCTTTAAAATTGCGGATCAACTTTCGTTTGGAAAAATCAATCCGAAAAAACTTTATGGTGATTGGGAGCCTTATGCGCATACGATAGAGAAGCCGTTATTGCTCAATGAATCGCTGCAAAATCATACGGTTTACCATACATTAGAAGATTTAAAACCTAAAGGAAAGTTGTATCAAACTTATAAAAAGGCGTTTGAAAAATACGTTCCTGTTTCGTCTAATGACACCCTTTCAGAATACGGAAAAATGCGCAAAAAAGTGTGGGTCAATCTGGAACGAAGTAAATGGCTTCCCGATGATTTGGGCGAACATTATGTGTGGATTAACTTGCCGGAATACCGGTTGCGATTTGTAGATCACGGAAAAATTACTGCCACTCATAAAGTCATTATAGGAAAAAAAGAACGCCGTACGCCTGTGCTTTCGTCTGCTTTTAGCGGTATTATTCTCAATCCTAAATGGACAATTCCGCCTACGATCTTAAAAAAAGATGTTGTCCCGAAAGCTTCGGCAGACAGAAGTTATTTTGAATCGAACCGGTTGACGATTTACGATAAAAAAACCGGCCGGGCGATCGATCCTGAGGATTGGATTCCTGAAAATTATTCGTCTTACCGTTATGTACAGCAAACGGGAAGACTGAATTCACTGGGACAAATAAAATTTGATTTTCCAAATAATCATATGGTTTATCTGCATGATACGAACAACCGTTCTATGTTTAACCGTAAACGAAGAGATTTAAGCTCGGGATGTATCCGTGTAGAACATCCGTTTGATCTGGCGGAAATTATCTTTGATATAGAAGAAGTGAAAATTCCACGAAGCGAGATAGATACTTTAGTACACAGAGAAAAAACCAAAAGCTTCAAATTAAGCAAAAAAGTAAACGTGCATCAAGTGTATTTTACCGCAGTGATTGATTCTACCGGTAACATACAATTGTATGACGACGTTTACTCTTTAGATAATATGCTGTATAAACGTTTAATTAAGTAAAGCAGATGTTGCAAGATAATCTTTCTTGCCCTCATGATAGATAAACAAACAGCTTTCATCTTTGATGAGGTTGATGATATCGTATGCTACGTCTTTTGGCAATGCCGGACATCCCAGACTCCTGCCCAAATATCCCTGGCGTTTGCCTAAGCTTTCGCTGGCATAATCCGCTGCGTGTATCACTATGGCGCGTGCGCGTGCATTGTGGTTGATGCCGTATTCCAAACCGTCTAATCTTAAAGATAATCCATGTTTGCCAAAATAAGTTTCTGCAGTACTGTAAAAGCCTAAACTACTTTTGTTGGATTCCGGTACATTGGAAAAATCAGATGCGTATTCCATACCGCTTTTTCTTCCATGCGAAACTACGGTTTGATAGAGAACTTCCTGGTTATTCATATCAATGACCCACATTCTACGCTCGGTAGAAGATTTGGTAAAATCGATAATAGTAAGTAAATCCTTTTTGATTTTGCCTTCTTCTTTAAGTTTGTAGTACCCTTTATAGGCAGCTTTAAAACTTTCTAATTCGGGCTTGGCAAAATTATTTTCATCTAAATCTAAGTATTCCGACAAAACCATTTTGTCAAATACACTTAGGTTACTTTCTGCGGCAGAACTTGAACTTGTGTAGGTTACGGCAGCCAGCTCTCTCGTTTTTAAGGTAGAACTTTTTTTAACTACGGTAACTTTCTTTTCAACTTTTTTACCCTTTTCATCTCCATTGTTGTCTCCGTTCGGGTCACTTATTGCCAACGGCTTAAAAGACAACAAACCCACCATCATTATTGGTAATAATTTAAAATTCATTTGTTCTTATAAGTTTAGTTTTCTAAAAATCAAACGTAAAGATAAAAACTTTATTGCAATTCCATCTATAAAATAAGTGATTTGCAGTTAGTTTTAACATTTGTTTAAGCAGTGATGTTAAAGAATAACGATGAAATCAAAAAATCTATACTTCTCCGGATGCCGTTTCAGTTGATGATGGTGTTACTTTTCTTTAATTCTGAATTTACTTCAGCAAAACCCCGCGTTCTTTCATTGTGGGAATATCCGAAAGGGCTTTGTCGTTGATGGTATTGGTTTTGAAAACAAACGATTTTTCATAAAGTTTGTTATCCAAAAAATAGGTCACGGCAAAAGAGTTGTTTAATTGTAATACATTGTTTTCCAACAATTCTATTTTTAGATGGCTGCGCGCCGGAATTTCTTTAAAAGCGTGACGAAACGTTCCTGTTTTTCGCATTTCTCCATGGATGGTTCCGTAAGCTTTAGAAACCACAATTGCCAGTTCTAAAGGTTGATCATTGTTGTTGATCAAATAAGCATACCAGCTGTTTTCCTGAAAATCTTCATTCCATTGTTGCACGGCAGCTACAAATACATGGATGCTTTTTGGGATTTCGATGTCTTTTTTCACGGTAAAAATTTTCACAAAGGTACATTATTTTATCATTTTGCCTTTTACATCATACAATATTGCATTGAATTTTATATTTTTACACATTATCCCGAAAAATAGTTTTTTGAAGATATACGAAAAGGGAAAAAACAGAGTTAATATATAATAAACTTAATAGAGCGTTGAAATCAGTCAATTTTCACAAAATCGCGATTTTGTTCATCATCGGATTTTTGGTAGCCTGTTCTACCGAAAAAGCCGGTTTTATGAATAAGAAATACCACGCTACCACCACAAAATACAATGTGTTGTACAACGGAACGGTGGCATACGAGCGCGGAATCAATCAAATCAAAAAGAATTATGTCGATGATTTTTCCGAAATTATTACCATAGAACCCATTCAGCAAGATGAAAAAGCCTTGATTATAACAGGTGCGGCGGAAAAAAATCCGCATTTTCAGCGTGCTGAAGATAAGGCGGTCAAAGCGGCACAAAAGCATTCGATTTATGTGGCGGGAAAAGAACACAATCCGCAAATGGACGAATCGTATATGTTGTTGGGAAAAGCCCGTTACCACGATTTGCGTTTCGTTCCTGCAATAGAGGCTTTTAATTACATCATTTTAAAATATCCCGACAGCGATTTGTTTTACGATGCGCTGATCTGGAAAGAAAAAACCAATCTTAAACTGGAATATTACGGAATGGCAATCCAGAACGTCAAAAAGATTCTTCGGGATAATGAAACCACATTAAAAGACCAACTCAAAGCAGATGCTTACGCCACATTGGCTCAGGGATACATTCATCTGGAACATATAGATTCAGCGCGGATGCCTTTGCAAAAAGCCATCGACCTGACCAAAGATGTGGATGAACGTGCTCGTTATACATATATATTAGGACAACTCAACAGCCGTACAGGCGATAAATCCGAAGCAATTAAAAATTTTCAGGACGTTATTGATTACAACCGTCGGGTTTCCCGTGCATTGGTTATTAATGCACATGCTCAGAAATTTGCCAATCAGGATGTGAGTTCCATAGATACTACGGCGTTTTTTCGTCAGTATCTTTCGTTGTTGAACGATCGTGACAACAGACCGTATGCAGACATTATTTTTCATCAGCTGGGGGTAATGCACGAAGCTTACGGAGTGGAAAATCAAGCGATAAAAGACTATAATATGTCGCTGAAAGTCAATAAAAATAACGAATATATTAAAGTTGCCAACTACAACAAGCTGGCAAATATCTATTACCAGAAAAAACAATTTGAAACTGCCGGAAAATATTACGACAGTACCATGGTTTATATGAACCCAATGTCGCGCGAATACGTTCAGGTAAAACGCAAACGCAACAACCTGGTAGATATTGTGAAATATGAAGAAATCGCAAGGGTTAACGATAGTATTCTGAATCTCGTGGCAATGGACGAGACACAACAGAAAGTTGTAATAGACCGGATGATTGACCGTTTGAGAGAAGAAGACCGTAAAGCACAGCAGGCAGCTTCCCAGTCTGCGTCAACTCCGGGAAGCGCACCAAGTACAGGAACTTCGTCAACGTTTTATTTCTACAATACCAATACGGTATTACAAGGGAAAAATGATTTTAGCAGAAAATGGGGCAATCGTCCGCTGACGGACAATTGGCGTTGGTCTGAATTGGCTTCAGCAAGTGCTTCTATGGTTTCCAATACGCAACAAGAAAATGATACGCTGGCAGGACAGCAAACAGCAACCGTAGATCCGAATGATCCGGAATTGACCCGCTATAATCCTGATTTTTATCTGACACAGATTCCAACGGACGAAGAAGAACTAAAACGTTTGAAACTCGACCGCGACAATGCCTACTATCAATTGGGATTGTTGTACAGCGACCGTTTGGAAGAATATGAAGTAGCAGCCGGGAAATTAGAACATTTATTGTCTATTAATCCTGAACCGGGATTGATTCCGCCTGCAAAATACCATTTATATAAAATCTATCTGAAGATTGATCCTGCCAAAGCTCAGGCAATGCTCAACGATATGCAGACCAACCATCCGGATTCCCGTTACACCCAAGTGGCATTGAACCCGAATACAGTGGTTTCGGCAGAAGGAACACCAACGGATGATTACAACAATATTTATCGTTTGTATGCCAATGGTGCTTATTATGAAACGCTTCAGGAGCTGGATGCCAAAATTCCTACCGTTATTGGCGACGGTATTGTGAGCAAATTTGAATTGTTAAAAGCAATGACTATTGGTAAACTTCGCGGATTGGAAGAATTCAAAAGCGCATTGGAATATGTAGCGATAACGTATCCGACTTCCAAAGAAGGTAAAGAAGCCGAACGCATCATTACAAAAGATTTACCGAAGTTGCAGAATATGACATTTAAACGTGATTTGTCTAAAAATATCAAAATGGTGTACGAAGTTTCTTATCCGTTGGATGCAGAAGGGCAGGAGATGAAAAACAAACTGGAACAATATGCCAACGACCGCCGGCACACTGGTTTGATATTAAGTGCCGATATGTATAACGACAATACTATTTTCTATGTATTGCACGGTGTGCGTTCGGGAAATATTGCTAAATCGGCACAAATGTATTTAGAATTGGAATCGGAATATGAGATCAAACAAACGCCTGTGTTGATCAGTACCGATGATTATGCAGTGGTGCTGATTCAGAAGAGCTGGCAGGAATACAAAGAAGGAGCCGGCAAATAATGACAACGCCTGAAAAGCCGAACAATGCCAATAAATGGTTGGTTTTTACCTCCATACCATTTCAAATGGGAATCACGATTTTCCTCTTTTATAAATTAGGAGGATGGATCGATAAAAAATACCTGATAGAAGGAGAGTGGGGAACAAAAACCGTAACTTTGCTCGGAATTTTTGTAGCGATGTACCAAATTATAAGTCAAGTGAATAAATTGAATAAAAATGGGTAAAGCAATTGTATTTGTGGGGCAGTTAGTGCTTTTGGCATTAGTCTCGTTCGGGTTACATTTTTTATTACATTCTTTAACTAAAAAATTGCCTCTCTGGGATACTGCCTATATGGATATATGGCAGGTTTATGTCTTGCAGTTGTTGATGTCAATTGTAATTATTTTTGCCGTTGTAGGTATTGGAAACAGTATGCCGCAAAATTTGGGATATGTGTTTTTAGGATTTCTGACACTGAAGGTTGCCGTCAGTTATTTTGTAATTAATCCGGTATTGGAATCCGGTACAGACAATGATTTTTTTAAGTATAATTTTCTCGTCGTATTTTTTCTTTTTATGATGTTTGATGTATATGTGACTTATCGCATTTTAAATCAGACGTATTCGCCCAAAAAGAATTAGTAAAAAAAAGTTGAAATACTTCTGTGAAGAAAGGATAATTATTGTATTTTTGCACAAAATTTTTCAACCATAAAAATTGAATCACGGTATGGTGACTATTAAAAAATCACTTCACTTGTTCGCAGTAGTTCTGTTTGCCTTGATACCATTGATGTCGCAAGCATCAGCGATGGATAATGTCGTGCAAGAAACTGCTGAAGGAAGTGTGCATGAAACACACGTAGCGGTAGATCCGGGCTCTAAAGAGTTTGTGCAGGAATTTTCGGATCATCACTTGATGGATGATTATTTTTACTCATTTTTTGCAGATGCAGAAAAGCATAAACATTATGGCTTTGCCTTACCAATTATTTTAATTGATAATGGATTGAAAGTGTTTATGTCTTCCGAAGATTTTGTTTACAACGGAAAAGTTGTAGAAAAAGACGGACAGCATTATAAATTTTATCACGGTAAAATCTATAAAACTGATGCAGAAGGAACCATCAATTACGATGAAAAGCACCATCCTACAAACGAAAAACCATTAGATTTTTCGATAACTAAAAACGTTTTTGGTTTGCTGTTGGCAACTGTATTGATGTTTTTAGGATTTACAGCATTGGCAAAAACATACAAAGATTCGGCTAACAGTATTCCAAAAGGAATAGGACGTGTCTTGGAACCATTGGTTATTTATGTGCGCGATGAAATGGCGCGTCCAAACATCGGAGATAAAAAATACAAGGCGTTTATGCCCTATTTGTTGTCTGTATTCTTCCTGATCTTCTTGTTAAATTTAATGGGGTTAACTCCTCTTGGACTAAACGTTACGGGTAATATTTCGGTAACTTTCTGTTTGGCGATTTTTACTTTTCTATATACCAATTTTTCAGGAAACAAAGATTACTGGAAACACATTTTCTGGATGCCGGGCGTTCCGGTTCCGATGAAAATCGTTTTAATGCCTATTGAAATTTTAGGAATGTTTACCAAACCGTTCTCGTTGATGATTCGTTTGTTTGCAAACATCACGGCAGGACACGCAGTAGTAATGGGATTAATTGCGGTAGGTTTCGTGATGAAAGAATTGTTAAGTGCTCCAGGAGCTGCCGGCGTAGGACTCTTATTGTCAACATTTATCATGGTTTTGAAAATATTGGTTTCGTTTTTACAGGCGTTTATCTTTACAATGTTGTCTGCTCTGTTTATTGGATCAGCAGTACAGGAACACGATCATCATTAAATTTGACAGATCGGCGTAAAAAGTATTAAAATTTTGTTTAATTATTATATATAAATTTTTTATTATGGAAATTCCAATGTTAGTAGGAGCGGGTTTAATCGTTATCGGAGCAGGCTATGGTTTAGGAAAAATTGGTGGTTCTGCGATGGACGCTATTGCCCGTCAGCCAGAAGCAGCAGGTAAAATCCAAACTGCAATGATTATTATCGGTGCGCTTTTGGAAGGTTTAGCATTTGGTGCTTTAATCTTAGGTAAAAACTAATTTTTACAAAGAAAACAATATCTGCAACGGTTGGTTGCAGATATTGTTTAATTAAACAAAAAAATAAATTACAGAATCACATTTTTTGAGATATAATGGAAAAATTAATTAACGATTTTAGTTTCGGTCTGTTCTTCTGGCAAGCCATCATTTTATTGATTATCATTTTCTTATTGGGGAAATTTGCGTGGAAACCAATTATGAATGCATTAGAAGCACGTGAACAAGGTATTGCAGATGCTTTGGCAGCAGCAGAAAATGCTAAAAGAGAATTGTCTAATCTGAAGGCAGACAACGAAAAGCTTTTGGCAGAAGCCCGTGCAGAGCGCGATGCGATGTTGAAAGAGGCCCGTGAAATGAAAGACAAAATGATTGCAGAAGCTAAAGAGGAAGCACAGATAGCCGGCGCACAAATGATCGTTCAGGCACAAGCTACCATCCAAAGCGAGAAAAACGCTGCAGTGACAGACATCAAAAATCAGGTTTCGTCTTTGTCTATTGATATTGCAGAGAAACTTTTGAAAGGTCAGTTAGCCGACAAGCAAGCGCAAGAGCAGTTGGTAGGATCATTATTAAACGATATTAAATTAAACTAAGCATATTATGACGGGAACAAGAGCAGCCTTGAGATATGCTAAAGCAATTCTTGACGTGTCTAACGCAAATGGAAATGCCGAAATAGTGAACCAGGATATGAAAACTATCACGGCAGCTATTTCACAAAGCAGTGAGCTGAAGTCTTTTTTAGAAAACCCCATCATTAAAGGAGCGTCTAAATTAGCAGCTTTAAACGAAATTTTTGCTTCGGCAAACGCAGACACCAAAAAGTTGTTTTCTGTTTTATTACAAAACAAGCGTTTGGATATTTTGGAAGCCATCGCTGCACAATATGCTTCGTTATTCGATGAAATGAAAGGAATTCAGGTAGCGTATGTAACTACAGCTGTTCCTTTAACACCGGAATTGGAAGCGCAGGTGTTGGCAAAAATCAAACAGGTTTCTGATAAAGAAATTACCATTGTAAACGAGATAAACAAAGACCTTATAGGTGGATTTATCATCCGTTTGGGAGATATGCAGTTCAATGCATCCATTGCAAACAAACTTAGTCAGTTAAAAAGAGAATTTAATAATTAAAATCACACACGTTTAACGTGATAAAATAAACAAAAATGGCAGACATTAATCCTGCTGAAATTTCAGCAATTTTAAAGAAACAATTATCTGGTTTTGGAACCGATGCTTCTGTAGAAGAAGTAGGAACCGTTTTGGAAATAGGAGATGGTATTGCACGTGTTCACGGCTTGGCTAACGCTCAATATGGAGAGTTGGTTCAGTTCGAGAACGGATTGGAAGCAATGGTGCAAAACCTGGAAGAAGATAATGTAGGTATCGTTTTATTTGGTCCATCTACAGATGTAAGCGAAGGTGCTATTGTTAAAAGAACAGGACGTATCGCTTCAATCAAAGTAGGAGAAGGAATGTTAGGACGTGTGGTTGATACATTAGGAAATCCAATCGACGGTAAAGGAGCTATTGAAGGTGAATTATACGAAATGCCGATCGAGCGTAAAGCTCCCGGAGTAAT
Organism: Flavobacterium sp.; assembly: GCA_035307005.1. GTDB lineage: Bacteria > Bacteroidota > Bacteroidia > Flavobacteriales > Flavobacteriaceae > Flavobacterium. Next base: position 12,657 of record DATGMY010000345.1, read on the forward strand.
TTTCCGTCAACCGGTAACTGAGCCAATGCAAACAGGTATTAAAGCGATTGATGCGATGATTCCTGTAGGACGCGGACAACGTGAGTTGGTAATTGGTGACCGTCAGACCGGGAAAACTACGGTTTGTATCGATACGATTTTGAACCAGAGAGAATTTTACGATGCCGGAAAACCCGTGTATTGTATCTATGTGGCTGTAGGTCAAAAAGCATCTACGGTTGCAAATATTGCTAAAACTTTGGAAGAAAAAGGCGCAATGGCTTATTCAATCATTGTTGCTGCTAACGCTTCCGACCCTGCGCCGATGCAGGTATATGCACCAATGGCAGGTGCTGCGATCGGAGAATATTTCCGTGATACAGGTCGTCCTGCACTGATTGTTTATGATGATTTATCAAAACAAGCGGTGGCTTACCGTGAGATGTCATTGATTTTACGTCGTCCACCAGGTCGTGAGGCTTATCCCGGAGACGTTTTCTATCTTCACTCCCGTTTATTAGAGCGTGCGGCTAAAGTAATCGCTGACGATGAAATTGCTAAAAATATGAACGATTTACCGGAATCGTTAAAACCAATTGTTAAAGGTGGTGGTTCGTTAACAGCGTTGCCAATCATTGAAACACAAGCGGGTGACGTTTCTGCATATATCCCTACCAACGTAATTTCGATTACAGACGGACAGATTTTCTTAGAGTCAGACTTGTTCAACTCAGGAGTTCGTCCGGCAATCAACGTAGGTATTTCGGTATCTCGTGTGGGTGGTAACGCACAAATCAAATCAATGAAAAAGGTAGCAGGTACCTTAAAATTAGATCAGGCACAATACCGCGAATTAGAAGCTTTCGCAAAATTCGGTTCTGATTTGGATGCTGCTACAATGAACGTAATTGAGAAAGGTAAACGCAACGTAGAAATCTTAAAACAAACAGTAAACGATCCTTATACGGTAGAAGATCAGGTTGCGATCATCTATGCAGGTTCAAAAAACTTGTTGCGTAACGTTCCGGTTGAGAAAGTAAAAGAATTTGAAAAAGAATTCTTGCAAGTATTAAACTTGTCGTACCGCGATACATTAAATGCTTTAAAAGCAGGGAACTTGTCTGACGAAGCTACGGCTACTTTAGAAAAAGTTGCTAAAGAGGTATCGTCTAAATATTAATTTAGTCAATTAGATAATGTGTCGATTAGATAATTAATTGGCACATTAGCAAATTGGCACATTGGCATATTAACAAATGGCAAACTTAAAAGAAATACGTAACAGGATCAATTCGGTTTCATCAACGATGCAAATTACATCGGCGATGAAAATGGTTTCTGCGGCAAAGTTAAAAAAAGCCCAGGATGCGATTACAGCAATGCGTCCGTATGCAGAGAAATTGACCGAATTAATTCAAAACATCAGTTCAACGTTAGAAGGTGATGCAGCAGGTGTTTATGCTGAGCAACGTGAAGTAAACAAAGTTTTACTGGTTGTAGTTACATCAAACCGTGGATTGTGTGGTGCTTTTAACGCAAACGTTATCAAAAGAACCCGAAATCTGATTGATGGAACTTACGCAGGCAAGCAAGTGGATGTTTTGACCATTGGTAAAAAAGGAAACGATATTATTGGCAAAACAACATCTGTTTTTGACAATCGCAGTGATTTGTTCGATGCTTTGACGTTTGCAAATGTAGAAGCAGTTGCACAGCAAGTTATGGATGCTTTTGTGGAGGGTACATATGACAAAGTGGAAGTGGTATATAACCAGTTTAAAAATGCAGCGACTCAGATTGTGCAGACAGAACAGTTTTTACCGTTGAAACCAATCGAAAAAATTTCCAATGCATCGGTAGATTATATTTATGAGCCTTCAAAAGAAGAAATCATCATGAATTTAATTCCTGCTTCGTTAAAAACACAGTTATACAAGGCGGTACTGGATTCCAATGCAGCAGAACACGGAGCACGTATGACAGCGATGCACAAAGCTACCGATAATGCTAAAGATTTACGTGATCAATTGAAATTAACGTACAACAAAGCACGCCAGGCAGCAATTACAAACGAAATTCTGGAAATCGTTGGTGGAGCAGAAGCTTTGAACAGTTAATACCATTCATTACAAAACATATTTTAAAAACCTTTATCTTAGTTGATGAAGGTTTTTTTATGGCATTTTCTGTTGACAAGTTCTCCTAACTTTGAATGAACCTTTTGTGAATGGAATTATCCTAATTCTTAGTTTTTATGAGGATATAAAGAAACACATTGAAATCTAAAAATCTATCCGTAAATTTGAAGAAGAATTTAATCCTATGAATAAAAAAGTACTTTTGATGATTTTAGACGGATGGGGAACTGCTCCCGATCCCAAAGTATCTGCCATTGACCACGCAAATACGCCTTTTATTGATAGTTTATATAAAAAATACCCGTTTGCCCAATTACGAACCGACGGATTGAATGTAGGCTTGCCTGAAGGACAAATGGGAAATTCGGAAGTAGGGCACATGAACCTCGGAGCCGGACGCATTGTTTATCAGGATCTGGCAAAAATAAATCTGGCGGTACAAAACAAAACATTGAGCGCGGAGCCG
>DATGMY010000346.1:0-5380 GCA_035307005.1 Flavobacterium sp.
CTTGGACAATTTGAATGTCAATGCTTTTGGAACGATAAAAAATGCGATGGATACCGATAATTTGTGGGTTAATTTAAAAATCAATGATATAACGGCAGGTAAACGTTTGATTACCAATTTGGTGCCGGTAAACACCATTCCAGAATCAGTGGAATTGCCTGAACATCTTTCGGCAAATGGTCGTATAAAAGGCGGTATGGAAGATATTTATGCAGACATCGGTTTGTTTTCTACTTACGGAAATGCTAAAATTACGGCTACAGTCAATCAAAAAGTAAAAAATGCTGAAAAGTATGATCTTACGGCAAATCTTGCGAGTTTTGATGTTGGGAAATTAATCAAGCAAGATAGTTTGGGAATCGTTACCGCTACGGCAAAAATTAAAGGAACAGGTTTTGACTTTGCTGCCAACAATGCAGAAATTGATGCCGAGGTAAAGGAAGCGGTTTACAACAATTATATTTATAAAGATATTTCACTAAAAGGCGGTATTTCTCAAGGAAATTATGACATAGTGCTTCATTCTGATGATGAAAATGCTCAGTTGCATATTGCAGCAACGGGTGTTTATGATGAGGAAAATCCTACCATAAAAACAGAGGGAACAATTACCAAAGTTGATCTGAACGAGTTGGGGTTCAGTGAAACACCTATGGCATTTGCCGGAAAAATAAATGCAGACTTCACTTCTGTTAATCCGGATGCTTTAAACGGTACTTTGGCATTAAATGATTTTGCCTTTTCCAACGGAGAAGAAGTTTTTCCCATTGCAGAAATCAGCCTGAATGCGGTAAGTACCGATTCGATTAACAGTATTGATTTGAAATCGCAATTGTTGGATGTGACATTGACCGGAAAGTATAAATTGACGCAAATCAGCAGTTCATTACTTCATACACTGAACCAGTATTACCATTTTCAAGAAGGAACGGACGAACAAACCATCGAACCAAATCAATATTTTAATTTTCGGGCAAGATTCAAAGACGACGACCTCATTCGTAAATTTGTCCCTGAATTAACGTCGTTTGCAACCATCAATCTATACGGAGCTTATAATGTGGACGATAAAAAAATCACGATGTACGGAACCATTCCTCAACTGCAATACGCCGCTTATCAGTTAAACGACATTAAGCTTTCTGCCGGAAATGATGAAGGACAATTAAACTATGCTTTAACATTGAAAGAAATTGAGAGCGAACAGTTTCGATTGAGTAATATTGTATTGGATGGTTTTGTTGCTGATGATTTGATTGATTACAATTTATTGGTAAAAAATGAAGAAGGAACTACTCAGTATAAAATAGCCGGAAATGTAGCCACAGCCAATGAATTGGTCAATATAAGTTTAAAACAAGACGGATTAGTGTTGAATTACGATGAATGGAATGTAGCCGAAAACAATGAACTCATCCTTTATCCAAACGGTTTGGTGGCGCAAAATTTATTGCTGAACAATGCACAAAAATCTATCTTGTTGCAGTCTGAAAGCGACGTTCCGGAAAGTCCTTTAAACATTGTTTTTAAAGATTTTGAAATTGCAGATTTGACTGAAATTATTCGTAAAGACGAACTTCTGGCAGAAGGAACGATTAACGGAGAAGTAGAATTAAAAGACCCGATGACCGATTTGCGTCTAACTACGGATTTGAATATTACGAACTTGAAAGTGTTTGGAAATGAGGTTGGAACTATTGATGCTCAGGTAGCGAATGAAACAGCAAGCCTTTACAGTGCTGATATAAAATTGAGCGGTTTTGACAACAACGTAACGCTCAAAGGAAATTACGACACAGAACAAAGTAGTTTTGATGCGGTTGTGAATATGGGGGCTTTTCAAATGAAAACCATTGAAGCATTTGCAGTGGAACGACTTCGGGAATCCAAAGGTTATATTTCGGGAACAATGAATCTGTCCGGAACAACCTCTGCACCAAAAATTTTGGGAGCATTGAAATTTAATGGTGTCGGTTTTGGTGTCACACAGCTCAATTCTACTTTTCAGGATATGAACGATGAAATGCGTTTTACCAATAGAGGAATTGAGTTCAATTCATTTAAAATCAATGATACAGAAGGACACAGTCTCACGATAAACGGAGCTGTTCTCACACAGACCTATCAGGATTTTAGATTTGATTTAAGACTTAATACACGTGATTTCAGAGTGATAAACTCTCAGAAAACGGACAATCAGATGATTTACGGAACAATGGTAATAGATGCCAATCTCAATATTAAAGGAGATATGGATTTACCAAAAGTGGACGGACAAATTACCGTAGCCGATAAAACTGATTTTACTTTTGTAATGCCGCAATCAAGTCCTGCGTTGCAGGAACGCGAAGGAATTATTGAGTTTGTGGACCAAGACCAAGTTGCTTTGCAAGGCACTTTGAATGAAGAAGAAACTTTAGAAGAAACCATTAAAGGACTAGATGTAAATCTGAATATTGAAGTAAAAAAAGAAGCCAAAATGTCTGTTGTGATTGACCAAGCCAACGGCGATTTTATCAAATTACAGGGAAATGCACAGCTGACCGGAGGTATCGACCCGTCTGGAAAAACCACTTTGGTAGGAAGATATGAAGTAAGCGAAGGTGCTTATGAAATGTCTGTGAGTGCCTTGAGACGCCGGTTTGAAATTCAGGAAGGCAGCACAATTATCTGGGCAGGCGAGCCGATGAAAGCCGATGCGGATATTACCGCAATATACAAAACACGTGCCGCACCGTTGGATTTAGTTCAGCAACAATTAACAGATGAAGCAGAACTAAATTACTATAAGCAGAGAATTCCGTTCAATACATTTTTGAAAATGTCCGGCGAATTACTCAAACCTGTGATTACTTTTGACATTGAAGTTGATGGAAATAATCCGGGCGTTTCCGGAGAAATTATTGAAATGGTCAAGTTAAAATTAGACCAGCTCCGTATGGAAGAATCTGAGATGAACAAGCAGGTTTTTGCGTTGTTGCTGTTGAACCGTTTTATAGGCGAAAATCCGTTTGAAAGCAGTACGGGATTATCTGCCGAATCTATGGCTCGTCAAAGTGTGAGTAAATTATTATCGCAACAGTTAAACAATCTTGCGGCAGATTTAATTGGAGGCGTGGAGATTGATTTCGATTTGGATTCAGAAGAAGATTATTCGAGCGGAACAAAAGACACACGCACCGATTTGAATGTGGATATTTCCAAAAGATTATTCAACGACCGTTTGAAAGTGAGCGTTGGCAGTAATATCGGTTTGGAAGGAACGGAGCGCGAAAATGAAAAAATGACCAATCTTGCCGGAAATTTTGAAGCCGAATATATGTTGTCCCGCGATGGCAGATATGTATTGAGAGCCTACCGTAAAGACGAATATCAGGTAGCACTGCAAGGTCAGGTAATTGAAACAGGCGTTGGATTTGTCATTACGTTGCAATACAATAAGTTCAAAGAGATATTACGCCGTCAAAAGCAGAACAGAGAATTCAGAAGAAGAACTCAAACAACCACCGAAGATGAAACTGTTGAACAAACTAACTAATATATGGATAATGGCGGCTGCGGTATTGATAACGGGTTGCAGCAGCACCAAATCTGTTCCCGACGGAGATGCTCTTTATAAAGGAGCGTCGGTGCATATTATTGGCGATTCATTATCCAAAAGAGAAAAGAACAAATTAAAAGGCGTTTTTGAAGAGCAATTAACGCCCCGACCCAACAAGAAATTTTTGGGAATACCAATCAAATTGTACATTCACAACAGTGTAGGCGAACCCAAAAAAGAAAAAGGGATTAAGCATTGGTGGAAAAACAGAGTAGGGGAAAAACCGGTTTTGCTGAGTCAGGTTGATATTCCGTTTAATATGGAACTCATTGAGAACACCGGAGAAAATCTGGGATATTTCAACATAAGCACAAGCTTTGATTCTGTGTCTAAAAAGAAAAAAGCGTCGGTTGCTTACAATGCGTCGCCTCGTTTTCAGTATCTGATTGAAAAAATAACTTTTCCAACTGATTCTATAATTTTGGCAAAAGAAATTGCGAAAACAACAGACAAAACATTACTTAAAACAGGAGAGCCTTTTAACCTGCAAATCATTAAAAATGAACGGGAACGGATTGATGTGGCTTTGAAGGAACAAGGGTTTTATTATTTTGACCCCGATAATCTCATTATTCAGGTGGACAGTACTGTAAACAGACATCGGGTAGATTTGAACGTGAAAATAAAAGACAATACGCCGGAGTTGGCACGCAAACAATTTACGATTGATAATATTATTGTTCATTCAGATTATAATCTGAGAAACAATCCAACGCGTCGCAGAGGAAGGTTTTTGTACAACGTGGATACCATTTCCCCGACAAACAATGTGTATATTATTGACCCGCAGAAAAAATTCAGACCACAGATATACGACCGTGCTTTGTATTTTAAATCGGGCGATTTATACAATCGTAGCAACCACAACCTGACATTGAACCGGCTGATAAACCTCGGAACGTTTAAGTTTGTGAAAAATCAGTTTGTTTTAAGTGATTCATTGGCTAATAAATTTGACGTATATTATTATCTGACACCAAATGATTTTAAATCGTTGAAACTGGAAATGCTTGGGAAATCCAATTCGGCGAGTTATGTGGGAGGCGAGGTCAATTTTAACTGGCGACACAGAAACTTTTTGAGAGGAGCGGAGCATTTTGCCGCATCGCTTTATTCTGCCGTTGATTTTCAGGTAGGAGGAAATAAAGATTCCAATAATATTTATCGTATCGGTAGTAAAATCAGCCTGACGTGGCCGCGTATTATAGCACCTTTCAGGTTTCATTCGTCAAGTGCTTATGTTCCCCGAACCCGTGTAGAGCTGGGCTATGAATATCAAAATCGTACACAGCTTTATACATTGCACAGTTTCAATGGTTCGTTTGGATATCTGTGGAAAGAAAATATATTGAAAGAACACGATTTGCGGATTTTTGATATTATTTATATTACCCCGGAAACTATTTCAGATGAATATAAAAGCCAGATGAATGATATAAATAATCCGAGAGCAGCATCGTTGAAAAGAGTGGTAGAACAACAGCTGATTTTCGGTCCGGTTTATTCCTATACATATACAAATACGATGTTGCCCAAAAAGCATACCTTTTATTATAAAGGAACATTGGATTTGTCTGCCAATCTCACAGGTTTGTTCAGCGGAGCCGATGCAGAAGGAGGAAATCAGAAAACAATTTTCGGAGTTCCGTTCAGTCAATACCTGAAGACGGAACACGACCTTAGATATTACCTGAAATTAGATGAAAAATCGCAATTGGCAGCACGGTTCATCGGAGGTGTAGCATATCCTTACGGAAATTCGGAGCACATGCCTTTTTC
>DATGMY010000347.1:0-2841 GCA_035307005.1 Flavobacterium sp.
TTACCTCGCTTTTATCGTAATTGATCTAAAGAATTTTTATAAACTTAAAAAGTCAAGATGACTTCAATCTTCTAAACTGAATTTTTTCATAAAGATACTATCATTTTGAGAATAACTTGAACTTCCTCTTATTATCAGGAAGTTTCAAAAACATTGCCAAATAAAAAAGCACTTCTGTTTTTTTAGAAGTGCTTAAATATAATAATTAAAACCAAATTACTTTTTCTTTTGAGCTTTTTGTTGTTGTGCCTGCTCCATCATTTCTTCCATTTTGCGTTGGAATTTTGATTTCGGGCGTTCTTTGGTTTTGTTTTCTTCGATGATCACTTTTACTTTATCTTCTGATACAATTTTGTTTTTGATCACATACATAATTCCAATAGTAATCAGGTTGGAGATAAAATAATACAGCGATAAACCGGAAGCATAGTTGTTAAAGAAAAACAACATCATTATCGGTGAAATGTAAATCATCACTTTCATAATCTTGCCCATATCCGGCATACCTTCCTGTTGTGGCTGCATTGCCGCCTGGTCTCCTGTGGTCATTTTCATATAAACAAAGGTTGCCAATGCCGCAAGAATAGGGAACAAAGCTACGTGGCTGCCATAAAAAGGAATGCTGAATGGTAATTGCGCAATACTGTCATAAGACGATAAATCGTCTGCCCATAAAAACCCTTTTTGTCTTAAATCAAAAGCCGAAGGGAAAAACATAAACAACGCATAAAATACAGGTATCTGTAAAAACATCGGCAAGCAACCCGCCATTGGATTTACACCCGCTTTGTTGTACAGCTTCATTACTTCCTGCTGTTTTCTCATCGGGTCTTTCTTATACTTTTCGTTGATTTCGTTTACTTCCGGACGGATTACCTTCATTTTTGCCTGTGAAACATACGATTTGTACTGAATCGGCGACATGATCAAACGTATCACGATAGTAAATACGATAATGGCTATTCCGTGTGGAATCAAATTGGTCAGTAAAGTAAATAAAGGAACGATGATCAGTTTATTTAACCAACCAAAAATTCCCCAACCCAATGGAACAATTTCGTCCAGATTACGATCATAATCATTCAAAATATTATAATCGGTCGGTCCCATATAAAGGTTCATAGTATAAGCCAGTTCGCCGCCTTTGTATTCCAAAGGCATTTTAGCTTCAAAATTTTTCAAAAACTCTTGTGTGTCATCTTCCTCACTTACTAAATTCTCCTGACTTACTGTTGCATTTTTAATCGCAGTATCTGTCAATAAAACCGAAGTAAACAAGTGCTGTTTAAAAGCTACATACGTTAAGTCTTTTGCATTGTCAGAAGTAGATTTTGCCGGATTCAGATAATCGTCTTTGCCGTTTTCGTACTCAAAAACCACCTCCGCATAACGGTTTTCATAAGTAATGGATTTTTCGTTGCGTGTTGCTTTTAACTGCCAGTTCAGTTCTGCCGGTTTAGATGCATCAACTACATTGTTTAAACCAACAGTTCTGATGTTTAAATCCATCATATAATCGTTGGGTTTCAACACGTAATGATATTCCAAATAAGATGTTTCCGCAGCTTTTAACTTCATCGAAACCACTGTGTTTTCTCCTTCTTTGGTTACTGTGGGTTCAAACAGCAAATCTTTGGTGGAAAGCATACGGTTATCTTTAGTTGAAAACTGTAAATCCAATTTAGAATTATTGTCTTTGATAATTTTAACCAATTCATCAGATTGCTTTGAAATTCTTTTTTGATCGTTTACGGTTACTTCTTTGATATAACCGCCTTTGTTTGAAAACACAACAGTAAGTACTCCGTTGTCAACTTCAATATCTTCGGCATTAATTACCGTTGGAAGCGACGCCCCATAGGCAAATGAACCCAGCGCAGCTTTAAGCTGTTCGTTGGCAACGGTATCATTTGTTGCAGTTGCCGCCAATTGTTGCACGGTGTTGTTATCGGTTGCAGCAATTTCTGTTTGTGCTTCCTCTTTTTGTTGATTTTCTGTCTGGTCGGGAAACATTTTTCCGGACATCATCCAAATCAACAAAATTGTGATCAAAGCCATTCCAATCAGGCTGCTTCTGTCTAATTTTTTTTCTTCCATTCTTTAGAAATTATAATTTCTTAAAAATCAATTAATTTATGATTGTATGTTAAACTTTTTATTTACAGCTGCTTTCACAAAATTCACAAACAAAGGGTGTGGATTGGCTACCGTAGATTTATATTCAGGGTGATATTGCACAGCTACGAAAAACGGATGTTTTGGCAATTCAATGATTTCTACCAACTTTGTTTCTGGATTCACTCCCGAAGCAACCATTCCGGCATTTTCAAAATCTGCTAAATAATAATTGTTGAATTCATAACGATGACGGTGACGTTCGTTGATTAAAGCCTTTCCGTAAATATCAAATGCTTTGGTTCCTTCTTTGATTTCGCAATCCCAGCCACCCAAGCGCATCGTGCCACCTTTGTCGGTAATCGTTTTTTGCTCTTCCATAAACGTAATCACCGGATGCGGCGTATTGTCGTTCATTTCAGCAGAATTGGCATTTTCATATCCCAAAACATTTCGTGCATATTCAATAACTGCCATTTGCATTCCCAGACAAATTCCCATAAACGGAATGTTGTTTTCGCGGGCATAGCGCACCGTTTCTATTTTTCCTTCAATACCACGCGAACCAAAGCCCGGAGCTACCAAAATACCGTCTAAATTCTTTAGTTTATCGGCTACGTTTTTCGGAGTTAAATATTCCGAATGAATACTTACTACATTTACTTTGGTATAATTTTCGGCTCCCGAGTGAACAAACGATTCTAAAATAGATTTATAAGAATCCTG
>DATGMY010000348.1:0-2805 GCA_035307005.1 Flavobacterium sp.
CACTCTTACAATTGATGCAAAGTGTCCTTTGTTCCGCTCTTTAAATCCACTGTCATAAATATCCTGATGCAACATAATTCGGTGTTTTATTATTAGTCTATAAATTTAACACAAAAAAAATAATATCAAAGCATAATGTGATTATTTTTATTTCTTTTGTTGTGAAAAGCAAGAAAAGAATATTTTTGAAAGCTTTGGAATAAATTCCGGTAAACTTTCTATATGAAGAACTTTTTACGTAATTTTGCAACATAATTTAATGTTAAAAGACGCCTGATTTTTGTTTGTTAAATGATATGAAAACCTCCGATAAGCTGAATAAATATGATAAAGCCTATTTGCGCATTGCCAAAGAATGGGGACAATTATCATATTGTCAGCGGAAAAAAGTGGGAGCTATCATCGTAAAAGATAAAATGATCATTTCCGATGGTTATAACGGCACACCGTCGGGGTTTGAAAACTGTTGTGAAGACGACAATGGTCTGACCAAATGGTATGTACTCCACGCTGAAGCCAACGCAATTTTAAAGGTAGCAAAATCCACGCAATCATGTGATGGGGCTACTCTTTATATCACAATGAGTCCATGCAAAGATTGTAGTAAACTGATTCATCAGGCAGGGATTGTAAGAGTGGTTTATCAAAACAGTTACAAAGATTTAGAAGGTATCGAGCTTTTAAAAAGAGCCGGAGTAGAAGTGGTACAGGTAGAAGATTTAAGCTCTTTGTTATATGAGTAAAAGGAATTATTTATGGCCGCTGTTGGTTGCAGTATCACTTGCTGTGGGAGTTGTTGTGGGAGGCTATTTAGGAGGAAAAGGAACTTCTTTTTCTGTGAAAGAAAATTCCGGAAGAATAAAACTCAATAAACTCATTGATTTAATTGAACACGAATATGTGGACAATGTTAATACCGATTCGATTATCGACCGGACGGTCAACAATATTCTTTCGCAGCTGGATCCGCATTCAACTTATATTTCACGTTCAGAATTTGAAGATGTACAAAATGCAATGAAAGGTTCTTTTGTTGGCATAGGCATCAATTATTATGTTTTGAACGATACATTGGCGGTGGTAAAACCCTTATGGGGAGGTCCGTCTGCCGAAGCCGGAATAAAATCCGGAGACCGCATTTTATATGCCGATAAAGTACAATTGTTTGATCAGGGATTGTCCAACGATTCCATTGTCAACCTTCTCAGAGGTGCCGATGGTTCTAAAGCTTTTCTGAAAGTTTACCGGAAATCTACCGGGAAAATCTTTGATGTTCAGATTACCAGAGGCGAAGTTCCTTTAAAAAGTGTTGATGCTGCCATAAAGATCGATGATCAGCGGGGGTATATTAAGATTAACCGTTTCTCCGAAACCACTTATGATGAATTCAAAACAGGATTGGAAGCTTTGTTAAATGAAGGTATTTCTGAGCTGATTCTGGATTTGCGCGAAAACGGAGGGGGGTATATGGAACCGGCAATACAAATTGCAGACGACTTCCTGAGAAAAGACAATGTGATCGTAAAAACGGTCAATAAAAAAGGAAATGTACGCATTACCAAGGCATCAAATAAGGGGTTGTTTGTAAATCAGCCATTGTATGTACTGATTAATGAAAACTCAGCTTCGGCAAGTGAAATTATAGCCGGTGCGGTTCAGGATAATGACAGAGGTCTGATTGTAGGACGCCGTTCTTATGGGAAAGGTCTGGTGCAGCGCGAAATGTATCTGGGCGATGGCTCTGCTGTACGATTGACTACAGCGCGCTATTATACACCTTCGGGTAGGTCGATTCAAAAACCGTATATGGATGGTTTGGACGAATACAACAATGATCTGAACAATCGGTTTAAATCGGGTGAATTGTATTCAAAAGACAGTATTCATCTGGCAGACAGTCTGAAGTTTAAAACCGTTGGCGGACGTATTGTTTTTGGCGGCGGCGGTATTGTACCCGATGTTTTTGTGCCATTGAAAAACAAGCACGGTGAAGACGCTATCCAACTGCTGATGAAAACCAGTCTGGTAAGTTATTATGTTTTTGAAGAGATTGAGAAAGAACGAGCTGTTTTAGAACAATTTTCACCGGAAGAATTAGCCACGTATATTTATGATGATCCAAAGTATTTCAATGACTTAAAGACACATTTAAAGGTTAGCGGACTGACTTTTAATCTGGACCGGCACAAAAAGAATATTATGTTTTATTTGGTGGGCGAATACATTCATCAGCTTTATGACGAAGATGCGTATTACCACTGGATTCTTCAGCAAGACCAAATGATCCAGAAAATAAATACTTTAAACTAAATTTAAGGTATTTTTGAAAGTACTTTTAGGGTGATACTTTGTGAAATCTTTGGTTATTGAGTTGTTTATGGTTTATACATAAATTTGTAGTGAACGAGGAATTCTTATGAACAGAAAATCAATAAAACGTTTTAGAGGTCATAACTTAAATTCATACATATATATTGAAACAACGCTGTAAATCAATAGTGTTTTAAAATTAACATTATGTTTGTCATGCTGTAAGCATCTTTACCGGAACTGATAAGAGATTCCTACGGAATGACAAACGTTGTGTTAAAGCGTTTTACAAAGTTTAAAAATAGGTAATTATCTGATGACCTCTAAAACGTTTTTAAATAAGTTTGATAGAACAAAAAACCAACTCAAATGAGTTGGTTTTTTTTATATTAGTTTGCTAAGATATTAATTCTGTTGTCTTTTAGTTCAAGCGTTCCCGATTTGATGTATAAATAATAGGTGTTATTATCTATTTTTTCAAAACGGTTTTCAAAC
>DATGMY010000349.1:0-2484 GCA_035307005.1 Flavobacterium sp.
TGAGCTGCATCGCCACACCAGCTTTCAGTAAGTACCATCCACAATTGTTTTTCACTGATCCTTTTTACAGCTTCAATTACCTCAGGAAGCAGTTGCTGAGTTTTGTCTAAACGTTTCATCCGCACACGATTTAGTTTTGTAAAATCGGTAAGCAGCTCATTTTGTTCGCGACCGGTCGAAAGCTTTTGTTCAATTTTGTCATCGACCAGTTTTAAATAATCGTTATACGCAAAGGAATTGTTCCACGCATTTTGGTATATTGTTTTCATTATTTGTAATTTTAGGCAAAAATAGAAAAAATTCAAATGTAAATTATGAAAATAAAACCCACTGTTTTTGGTTTGGCTTTATCGGGTGGCGGACACAAAGGTATTGCTCACGCAGGCGTATTGCAGTTTTTAAACGAACAGAAAATTTTTCCCGAAATCATTTCCGGAACCAGCGCAGGCTCTATCGTGGGTGCACTATATGCCAACGGTAAAAAACCTAAAGACATTTTAACCTTTTTCAAATCGGTCAGTCTGTTTAACTGGTCGCATTTTTCTTTTAGAAAAGCCGGCTTTTTAGACGCCGATCAGTTTGCTAAATATCTTAGTAAAGAATTTGGCACAAAAACGATTAAAGAATTAGAAATTGAATTATACATTTCCGCAACGGAAATCGAACGGGGCAAACTGAAAATTTTCCATAAAAATACAGAAATCGTTTCTGCTATTCTGGCATCGAGCGCATTTCCGGGGGTCTTTACACCCGTAGTCATCGACGGAAGAATTTACAGCGATGGCGGCATTCTCAACAATTATCCGGTCAATACCATTCAGGGACGTTGTGATTTTTTAATTGGCAGCAATGTAAACCCGGTATTAATGTACGACCCGATGCGTTTCACTTCGATAAAATCGGTCGTACTGCGCGCCTTTGAAATTATGATGATGCAAAATACTTTTCCTCAAAATGAACTGTGTGACTGGCATATTCAACCCGAGGTTCTGGCAGAATTCAGTACTTTCGAGACGTCCAAAAAAAGAATGGATCAAATCTTTGAAGCCGGTTACGAAGGTGCGCGCGAAGGATTTGAAAAAATAAAAGGCAAGTTGATTTTTTAAAAACCCGCCTTTGTAAAAAATGAAAAAGTAGTTTTGAGGTTCCTCAACCTAAAACAAATTTTGATTTATTAACAACTGACATTTTCAAACATTGGCAAAAATGGTATATTTGCAATAAATTTTCTCTCAAAATGAAATACAAAAGAATACTTCTGAAATTAAGCGGCGAAGCACTGATGGGCGATAACCAATATGGAATAGACCCGGTTCGTTTGGCAGAATATGCCGGAGAAATAAAAAAAGTAGTTGATTTAGGTGTTGAAGTTGCCATTGTAATTGGCGGAGGAAACATTTTCAGAGGTGTAGCCGGAGCAAGTAAAGGAATGGATCGTGTGCAGGGCGATTATATGGGAATGCTGGCAACGGTGATCAACGGAATGGCACTGCAAGGTGCTCTGGAAGATGCCGGAATGCTGACCAGATTGCAAACAGCTTTAAAAATCGAAGCCATTGCCGAACCTTATATTAAAAGACGGGCAACACGTCATTTAGAGAAAGGACGTATCGTTATCTTTGGTGCCGGAACCGGAAACCCTTATTTCACTACAGACACTGCTGCTGTCTTGAGAGGAATTGAAGTAGGAGCCGATGTGATTTTAAAGGGAACACGTGTGGATGGTGTTTATACCGCCGACCCTGAAAAAGATCCAACTGCCACAAAATATGAAAACATTACCTTTGCAGATGTTTTGAACAAAGGTCTGAATGTGATGGATACCACAGCATTTACACTCAGTCAGGAAAACAATCTGCCGATTGTGGTTTTCGATATGAATAAAGAAGATAATTTACTGAAAGTGTGCCAGGGAGAAAGCATCGGCACCACTGTTTACTAAAAATAATTTATTGAAATTATGACAGAAGAAATCAATTTTATCATTGACCAGGCAAAAGAATCTATGGAAGATTCTGTTGCACATTTGAATAAATCATTATTAAATATCCGTGCCGGAAAAGCAAATCCGCAAATGCTGGGCAGCGTTTTTGTAGATTATTACGGTTCTGCAACACCGCTTTCACAGGTTGCAAATATCAACGTACCCGATCCGCGTACATTATCTGTAACTCCGTGGGAAAAAAATATGTTGCAACCTATTGAAAAAGCAATTATGGTTGCTAATTTAGGTCTGAACCCAATGAATAACGGAGAGATGATTATTATTAATATTCCGGTTCTGACAGAAGAACGCCGGAAGGATTTGGCAAAACAAGCTAAATCAGAAGCCGAAGACGCTAAAATTTCTATCAGAAACGCTCGTAAAGATGCCAACAACGACATCAAAAAACAGGAAAAAGAAGGTGTTTCTGAAGATGTTTGTAAAGATGCCGAAGACCGCGTACAGAAACTAACCGATGCTTTTATCAAAACCGTCGACGA
>DATGMY010000350.1:0-4888 GCA_035307005.1 Flavobacterium sp.
TATAATCCCGCAGCTCTCAACGAAGAAATGGATCGGATGCTTGCCGTAAATTTTGGTCGGTTTTATGGAGATGTAAGTCTGGGATCTGCTGCCTATGCTCATAAAATGAAAAACGGAAGAAGTTTTCATATAGGCGTTACCTATCTCAATTATGGAAATATTGAAGGATATGACGAAAACGGTATATCCACAGGAACATTTACCGGAAACGATGTCGCTGTTTCAGTGGGATATGCACATCCTATTCAGAATACCAATTTTTCGGTAGGTGCCAATCTTAAAGCGATCTCATCCAGTTTGGAAAGTTATAATTCCTTTGCTGTGGCAGCCGATATTGGTGGTTTGTATCATGACGATGAAAGCGGATGGACGGCAGGATTGACCTTTAAAAACCTTGGAGGACAATTATCAAGTTACGAAGATATAAGTGAAACATTGCCTTTTGAAGTTGTTTTTGGAGTAAGTAAACTGCTTGAAAACGTACCTATTCGATGGCATTTGACGTTTGATAATCTTCAGAAATGGGATATGTCATTTTCAAATCCTAACCGGGCACAACAAGGTTTAGACGGAACGGTTACCGAAGAAAAAGTCGGTTTTGGAAACAATCTTTTGCGCCACGTGGTGCTTGGAGTGGAATTATTTCCTCAAAACAATTTCAACATACGTTTGGGGTATAATTTCAGAAACGGAGAAGAAATGAAACTGTTGGAACAGCGTCATTTTGCCGGATTTACTGCCGGATTTGGATTAAAAATGAAACGTTTCCGTATTGAATATGCACACAATCGTTTTACATTGGCTGGAAACACCAATCTTTTTGGATTGTCTGTACAACTATAATTTGTATTTTTGACGTCCTAATTCATCTGTTTTGAAAAAAATAACCATAGCCATTGATGGATATTCATCAACGGGAAAAAGTACTCTGGCAAAACAACTTGCCCAGGTTCTTAATTACATTTATGTAGATACCGGAGCAATGTATCGTGCCGTTACTTTGTATGCAATGCAACAGGGGATTATTACCCAAAACTCTTTTGATCAACAACAACTCATTAATGATTTAAAAAATATTTACCTGACGTTTCAGTTTAATGAAACCTTGGGGTTTGCTGAAATGTATTTGAATGATGTCAATGTAGAAAACGAAATACGCTCGATGGAAGTATCTGCATTAGTAAGTAAAATTGCTGCAGTTTCAGAGGTACGATCCAAGTTGGTGCAACAGCAAAAGCTTTACGGACAACACAAAGGAGTGGTAATGGATGGTCGTGATATTGGTACAGTGGTTTTTCCTGATGCAGAATTAAAAATTTTTATGACGGCTTCAGCTGAGATTCGTGCCCAAAGAAGATACTTAGAGTTGAAAGGGAAAGGACAGGAAGTTAATTATGAAGACGTTATGAAAAACGTTCAGGAACGTGATGCTGTGGATACTTCACGAAAAGATTCTCCTTTGATACAAGCTCAAGATGCTGTAGTAATCGACAATTCAGAAATGACTCGTGAAGAACAGTTTGAATTGATTTTAAAATTGGCTCAGGAACGAATTGCCGACCAAAATTAATATCGTCTGAATATGAGTCTGAAAGTAAAGCTGTCTGTAATGAGCTTTTTGCAATTTGCCGTGTGGGGAGCTTATCTTACTTCAATGGGAAATTATCTGGCTTCGATTGGAATGGCATCTAAAATCGGACTTTTTTATGCGGTACAAGGGATTGTTTCCATTATAATGCCTGCTATAATGGGCATTATTGCCGATCGCTGGATTCCTGCGCAAAGATTGTTAAGCTACTGCCATATATTGGCAGCGTTGTTTATCATTTTAGCAGGATATTACGGGTATTCAGCAGGAATGGAAGCCACATTTTCTGTTTTATTTGCTTTGTATTCGTGCAGTGTTGCTTTTTATATGCCAACGATTGCTTTGTCCAATTCGGTGGCTTATTCATCGCTCACCAATAATAATTTCGATACTATTAAAACCTTTCCGCCCATACGTACGTTGGGAACAATTGGTTTCATCTGTGCGATGCTTTTTGTTAATTTTAGTGGTATTCAAAACGGTATCTTTGCTTTTAACTTTGGAAGTAATGCCGGTTTTATCAGTTTTCAAAATACGTATCATCAGTTTTTTGTTTCTGGAATTTTAGGAATAGTACTTTTTTTATTTTGCTTTATGTTACCGCATTGTCCGGTCAATAAAAAGGAAGGCAAAAAGTCATTGTCCGAAGCTTTGGGGTTGAAAGCTTTTTCTTTGTTTAAAGAACGAAAAATGGCGGTCTTTTTCATTTTTTCGATGTTGTTGGGAATCTCACTTCAAATTACCAATGGTTATGCCAATCCGTTTATTACTAACTTCAAGGAATTACCGGAGTTTGCCTACAGTTGGGGAGCCAATAATGCCAATGCGTTGATTTCCTTGTCTCAGGTTTCCGAAACTTTGTGTATCTTATTGATCCCCTTCTTTTTAAAGCGTTTTGGAATCAAAAAGGTAATGATTATAGCAATGTTTGCCTGGGTATTGCGTTTTGGATTTTTTGCCATGGGTGATCCCGGAAGCGGAGTCTGGATGTTTGTTTTATCGATGATTGTTTACGGCATTGCTTTTGACTTTTTCAATGTTTCGGGTTCGCTGTTTGTCGATCAGGAAACCGATAAAAGTATTCGTTCTTCAGCACAGGGTGTTTTTATGATGATGACCAACGGTTTTGGAGCCACCATCGGAATGATCGGAGCCCAATTTGTTGTCAATCACTTTGTTTTTAGTCAAACAGACATAAACGTACAAGCCGAAGGCTGGCGGATTTCGTGGTTTGTTTTTGCCTTTTATGCGCTGATAGTCATGTTTTTATTTGCGGTTCTTTTTACATACAAACATCAACCTGAAAAAATCGAACACATTAATCACTAAAACATTGGGAATTATAAAAATAAATGCGTCAGCGTATAAATCAACAGACCGACAAGACCGCCGACCAATGTTCCGTTGATGCGGATGTATTGCAAATCTTTTCCGACTTCTAATTCTAATTTTTGACTCATTTCGTCACCGTCCCATTTTTTTATGGTATTGGTAATGATGATTCCGACTTCTTTGCTGTTTCGTAAGACCATCTTATAAACATATTGACGTACATAACGATCAATGTTTAGCTGCAAAATTTCATCTTCCTTAAAATGATCGATCATTTTTAAAATATTTTGCCGAAGATATTGGTTGAACATAGCGTTTTCATCGTTGAGTTTCTCCAGCATTTCATTTTTTAACCGCAACCAGATGTCGGTAGCATATTCATACACACGCTCTTTGGTGATAAATTCTTCTTTAATTTGGTCAAATTGCTCTTTCCAGTTGTCTTTTTGGTTTAAATCCTCTACAACCTGATACAGTTTTTCAGTTAATTCCCTGCGAATTTCGTGGTTTTTGTTGTCTTCAATTTCTTGTAAAAAGGTGGTAATTCCGGAAATCAATTGATTTGTTACCGATTTTCCTCCAATCAGCCCCAGAATAGGTTGTTTTTCAACCACTTTTTTGTAAATTAATTCTCTGTTGTTTTCAACATAAAATTGTGCCTGTGGCAAAAGAATATCTAACAAACGATCGTGTTCCCTGTGCTCCAGAAGATAGAGTAGGGCAGTTCCGGCAAGTTTTTCCAGACGGATTTCACCGGTCAGTTCAAAACCTTTTTGTGCTAAAAACCGGGCAATAGCATCATCGTCAAGGTTGTGGACAATCTTTCGAATGAGTTTATTACATTCGGTAATGATAATTTCCTGGTTTTTGGACGAAGAAAGCCATTCCTTTAGGTATTCGCTCAGAGAAAGTTTGTCAATATAGGGGCGAATCGTAGTTGCAGTCAGAAAATTATCGCTTACAAAATCACCAAGGTTTTTCCCTAAAGCATCTTTATTGTTATTGATCAGGTTGGTGTGCGGAATTTTGATGCCCATAGGATACCTGAACAAAGCCGTTACTGCAAACCAATCTGCCAAAGCACCAACCATTCCCGCTTCGGAAAAAGCCTTAACATATCCCATCCATGTTTGTGGTGTGCGTTGCATCAACACAATCATTACAATATAGATTATCGCCATCAAAAGGAGCAGACCTGTGGCTAATCGTTTGTGCTTTTTAAGGTGGAGTTGTTTTAAAGAATCGTTCATTAAGCGGAATGTTTTAATAGAGGTCATCAGATAATTACCTGTTTTTAAACTTTGTAAAACCCTTTAACACAACGTTTGTCATTCCGTAGGAATCTCTTATCAGTGCCGGTAAAGATGCTTACAGCATGACAAACATAATGCTAATTTTTAAAACACTATTGATTTACAGTATTGTTTCAATATATATGTATTTAAGTAATGACCTCATATATTTTAATTTGAATTTACAATTTTTTTATCAAAGTGGAAAGAAAATTTTTGACAATATTTTTTTTAAATGGTACTTAGAAGAGTACTATTATTAGAATTTAAAATAAGTTTACTAAAATAAAAGTCTTCCAAAATTTGAAACTAAATTAAAAATAATATCATTCAAGTATAATTCAATTTTAAACTTATTATTTGTTTTAGATTAAACTTTTAGTTTAAGTATTAATATACAATTTTCTGGTATGTAGATAATTGATTTTTAATATAGATTTTTGTTATAGGTTAAAATTGATGTATTTATATAAAGTTGTGTTTTTATAATTTGATGTTTTTGATGACTTTTTAAATTATCAATTTTAGTAAATACAAAAAAATAATGCCGGCAATGCCGGCATTATTTAAAATATATAAATATAAAAATTATGAAATACTTGGAACATTGACCACTTCATTTGTTTCAGCGTCGTAATCAATGCCGTTGTAATTAAATCCAAACAAGTTGAAGAAG
>DATGMY010000351.1:0-6824 GCA_035307005.1 Flavobacterium sp.
CTGAACCTCTTGGGAAAACGAGAGCCTGAAACCTACGGAAATACAGCCTTTGAAGAATATTTTAAACAATTAGAAAGAGCGTTTCCGGAAATAACACTTGAGTATTTCCAGTCGAATCACGAAGGGGAAATTGTTGATAAACTACACGAAATAGGGTTTCAATATGATGGAATCATATTAAATGCGGCGGCTTATACACATACATCCATCGCAATTGCCGATGCTGTACGAGCTATTTCTACGCCTGTGGTGGAAATACATATCAGTAATATTTTTCAAAGGGAATCCTTTCGTCACACATCTTTTCTTTCGCCTGTTGTAAAAGGCATTGTTTCTGGTTTTGGAATGGATTCGTACAAACTGGCGTTATATTCTTTTTTGAATGCGTAGCATCTTTTTTATCGCAGCCTTTTTTTGCGTGTGCTTTTCCTATTCACAAGACACACTACTGATTAAAGATCAAAACCGTCATCCGATAGCGTTTGCTGCGGTGGAGACTGAAAATGGGACTGTGTTGTTAACAAATAAAGATGGGATTGTATTGTTGCCTGAGGATGCACACACCATAAAAGCAACAGCTATTGGTTACCAGACAAAAGAAACACCGGTTGGAAACAAAGACATTCCGATCGTTTTAGACACATTGGTTTATACAACTCCTTCGCAAATCAATCTTCGTAAACTGATCAAAAAAACCATCAACCGCCGCAGTGAAAACATGAAAAAAGCCCAAGGCATTCATTATAATTTTTACGCAAAAGGTTCGATGGAAGTAACCAATTATCCCAAAAAGTTTCTGGGTTATACCATCGATCAGCTTGATCCCAACCTGACTTTGGATTCTCTAAAACAGAAAAATATTTTTTATAGTGAAACAATCTCCAGTGTTTATCAGTCCTACCCTAATAAACATAAGGAAACAGTCAAAAAACATTATGCTGTTGGAAATAGCCGAAAACAAAACTTTTTAACAGCTTTAGAGTCTGACATCAACTTTTATCAAAACATTGCTTACGATGAATGGAATTTAATTTCACCTTTAGCATCCAACGCTTTGAGTTATTATAATTATGAATACACCGGTTCTTTTACAGATCCTTTTACAAAACAAAAAATTCATGCTCTCAAGGTTATTCCTTTGCGTAAAGTAGATCCGACCATGAGCGGCACCTTATATTTGGTGGACAAAACTTTTGAAATCTACGCTGTAGAGGCATCTATAAAAGGAGGAAATGTCGCTCAGGGACAGGTCGAAGAGTACCATCTCAAACAGCAATTTTCTTACAACAACAATTTGAATCAGTGGCAAAAAACCATTCAAACCATTGCTTTTCAGGGAAAAATATTGTTTTTCTCCTACGCTGCAGAGTTTGTTTCCATTCATTCTGATTATGACCTATTTGAAGAAGGAAAAAATTTCTTTTCAAACAAAGTTATTTCTTATGAACACGTAAAAGATTCGCTTCCTTATTTTCAGGAAAAACTTCCGCTTTACAGCACAAAAAACCAACAGGAATTTATTGCCAAAAATGAAAGAATGATAGAAAGCTCCACACAATCTTATCAGGACTCTCTGGATCGGGCTCACAATAAATTCAATTTGTTTAAACTGATTATTGGTTACAAAAACCGTAATTCAAATAAAAACGAAACGTATAAATACAACGGATTACTTTCTACTTTTGCTTTTAATCCAGTACAGGGATTCAATGTGACTACAGGTTTATCTTATCTGAAAGAAAAACCGTCACGAGAAACCTTTTATGAAATCGGCGGATTGGTCAATTACGGAATTGCAGAAAACAAGCCGCGTTTTTCGGGATATTACACACAGTTGTTTGATCGATCAAACCGTTCAAGGCTGCATCTTTCCGGTGGTCTGACAGTACATCAGTTTGGAGAAGATTTTCCTGTAACGAAACTCATCAATTCTATTGCAGCTTCTTATTTTGGTCGGAATTTCGCTAAATTTTATCAAAAAGATTTTATTGCCCTGCAGTATGAACAAGATGTTTTCAATGGTTTGTTTGGCTCGGTAATGCTGGAGTATGCAAACAGAAAACCGTTGTTTAACAATACTCTTCATTCGCCTTTTGTAAAGAAACGTTTGTTTTCTTCCAACAATCCGCTCCATCCGGCAGATTTTGAAAACCCCGGGTTTGAACAAAACAACATCGTGAAACTTAAACTTAAAACCATTATTAATTTTGATCAGAAATACATTCAGTATCCTCATAAAAAGGTCAACATACCTTATTCAAAATACCCGTTGATTCATCTGAATTTTGAAACCGGATTTGCCTCCACTGTGTCAAAATATAACTATGCCTTAATTGGTTTTTCTACCTTATATCAAAGTCATTTCAGACAGTACGGAGATTTTGGAATTTTTGCCAATGCAGGTTTTTTTATTGATGCGCACGACATTGCTTTTATGGATTACAAGCATTTTTACGGCAACGAAACCTTTTTGGGAACCACTCAAAACTATCTGCAGCATTTCAACCTGCTTCCTTATTATGCTTACAGCACCAATAAAGATTTTATGGAATTGCATACAGAACATAACTTCAAAGGATTTCTTACCAATAAAATTCCGTTGTTTAACCAACTTCAATGGCATTTAATCGTTGGCGGGCACGCTCTTTTCACGTATGATCGTAAATCGTATTATGAACTCAGTGCAGGACTTGAAAATGTAGGTTTTGGAAATTTCCGCCCATTCAGAATAGACTTTTTCCAATCGTTTAACGGAATCAAACCTACCAATGGTATTATTATAGGAATTAATCTATTGGATAGGATGAAATAATTTTGAAATTCCCCCTACCATTACCATAACTTCACAAAAAAAACCGGCATTCGCCGGTTTCTATATTAATATGCTTTTGCAAACAGTACTCTTCTTTTTGAAGGTTTTCCTGTCAAGATGCAAACGCCTTCTTCTTCTTTTCGTTCCATAGGAATACAGCGGATGGTGGCTTTGGTCAAATCTTTGATTTGCTCTTCTGTTTCGGGTGTACCGTCCCAATGTGCCAGTAAAAACCCGCCTTTTGTTTCCAAAACTTCTTTAAACTCGTCAAACGAATGTACTTCCGTGATATGTTCGTTTCTAAAATTCAAGGCTTTGGAAAACAGATTTTCCTGAATTTCATTTAACAAACTTTCGATATGGTTGTCCAGATTTTCCTGCGCAACCGTTTCTTTGGTCTGTGTATCTCTTCGGGCAATTTCCACGGTCTTATTTCCCATATCTCTTGCACCGATTGCCACACGCACCGGAACACCTTTCAATTCCCATTCGGCAAACTTAAATCCGGGACGTTGTGTGTCGCGGTCATCGTATTTTACGGAAATTCCTTTCGCTTTTAACTTTGTTATCAGTTCATCGGCATAAGTTCCAATATTGTTTCGCTCTTCATCTGTCTTATAGATAGGAACAATCACTACCTGTATCGGAGCTAATTTCGGAGGCAATACTAATCCACTATCGTCAGAATGGGTCATAATCAACGCCCCCATCAAACGTGTGGAAACTCCCCACGACGTTGCCCAGACATAATCCAGCTTTCCTTCTTTGTTAGTAAATTTCACGTCAAACGCTTTGGCAAAATTTTGTCCTAAAAAATGCGACGTTCCTGCCTGTAAAGCTTTCCCGTCCTGCATCAATGCCTCAATTGTGTAAGTATCATCAGCCCCCGCAAAACGTTCACTTTCTGTTTTGAATCCTTTGATTACGGGAATTCCCATAATATTTTCCACTACATCCACATAGACATCCTGCATTTGTTTTGCTTCGGTCAATGCTTCTTCTTTGGTAGCATGTGCGGTGTGTCCTTCCTGCCATAAAAATTCGGCAGTACGCAAAAATAAACGTGTACGCATTTCCCAACGAACCACATTTGCCCACTGATTGATCAAAATAGGTAAATCTCGGTACGACTGAATCCAACCTTTATACGTACTCCAGATAATCGCTTCGGAAGTAGGTCTAACGATCAGCTCTTCTTCTAATTTCGCTTCCGGATCCACCATTAATTTTCCGGGATTTTCCGGATCGTTTTTTAAACGGTAATGGGTAACTATGGCACATTCTTTAGCAAAACCTTCGGCGTTTTTTTCTTCGGCTTCGAACAAACTTTTGGGAACAAACAACGGAAAATACGCATTGCTGTGACCGGTTTCTTTGAAACGCTGGTCAAGTTCAGCCTGTATTTTTTCCCAAATGGCATATCCGTATGGTTTGATCACCATACAGCCTCTTACTTTTGAATTTTCTGCCAAATCTGCCTTTACAACCAGCTCATTATACCATTTGGAATAATCTTCTGCTCTTGTAGTTATATTCTTGCTCATTTTTTGTAGATTGGTATATTATTTGATTATATAATATTAACACGATATTTTGCACAAATCTACTTAAATTTGTATTGTTCAACAATAAAAACTTTAATATATGCTACTGACCATATTCAATAAAGCTCGATTGCTGCGACTAACCCTGATTGTATCGGGAGGAATTGCTTTATCCGCTTGTTCCAGTTTAAACCAGCGTCCTTATGATGTGGACGGAATTTACAACAACAGCAAAATTGTTGTGGAAGACACCCATTACCATGGGGAGTATTATTCCGAATATTTTAAGGAAAAAACAGAAGATTCCCAGGAATATTTTACGGACGTTGATAATTATACTTCTGGTTACAACCAAGCTTATGGAGCATGGGGAGATGAAACTTCTGAAACTTACATCAATCATTATTACCCATACAACAATTGGTTTGGCTGGGGTTATCCTTACGACGGTTGGGGAATGGGCTATGGTATGATGGGCTATGGTATGATGGGTTGGGGTTACGGATTCGGTTGGGGCTACGGTATGGGCTGGGGAGGTTATTGGGGTTATCCATATTCCTATTATGGCTGGGGATACCCGTATTACTCTCATCGAAATATTTCCAGAAACAATTCGCACCGTGCGCTCACTTCCCGTCAGTTAACAGGTTCAAATGTGAATAGAACGGCAACTCCAAACAGCAGAACGTTGCGTTCGGCTGCTCAAAATCCGGGAAGAAACACCCTGACAACCGACCGTACGTTTTCAAGAGCCAATTCAAATGCAAACAGAATCAATGCGGCAAACCGCAATGTACAAACCCGGCGTGCCACACCCGTTGATAATTCCAGAACAAACAGAAACAACCAGATCAACAACAGAAATACCAACAGAAATACCAACAGAAATACCAATATACGTACTCAACAAACAGCTCCAAACCGTTCGTACACTCCGGCACCAAGCACAAGAATGAATACCGGAAGTATGAGCAGAGGCGGTGGCGGTATGCGTTCCGGTGGCGGCGGAAGACGATAATGAATCATTAAAATAATTAAGACAGCGATATTATGAAAAAAATATATCTACCCATTATTGCACTTTTGGGTTTGACACAGGTAAAAGCACAGGAGTTTAATCCTAATGATGCTATCCGTATAGGTACACCGCAAATAAACGGTTCGGCTCGTTTCAATGCGATGAACGGAGCGTTTGGTGCGCTTGGAGGTGATATTTCTTCACTGCAAATCAATCCGGCAGGTTCGGCACTTTTTAACTATAACCATTTCAGTATTACGGGAAATGTGCAGATTCAGAAAAACAAATCTACTTTTATGGGTAATACCTCTGAAGCCAAAGAAAGTAATCTGGAAGTTCCGAGTTTTGGTGCTGTGTTTGTGATTGATTCCAAAAATCAGGATCAAAGTTTAAAGAAAATTACTATTGGATTGGGGTACCATTCCAATGCACGCTTTAACGACCGCTATTTCAGCAGCGGCATATCAAATCAATCGGTAACGGGTTACTTCTTAGACCACGCCAATTATGGATTTAACGGCGGAAGCGTACCTTTGGGTTTAGTACAGACAATGGAAAATGAATCTATTGGAGATTTATATGACCATCTCAACAGCATACCCAATGGCTTTTCGGCACAACAAGCTATGTTGGCCTATCAGGGTTATCTGATCAATGACGATAATAATGGTTATGTATTGAACGGAAGCGGAAGCAGCTTTTATCAGGAAAACGAAACTTATATCACCGGATTCAACAATCAACTGACCGGAAATATTGGTTTTGATTTCAATAAAAAACTTTATTTGGGTGCCAACCTCAACCTTCATTTTGTGGACTATATGACTTCGACTGCAATTTATGAAGAAAATCTTACAGCATCTGACCCGGCTGCTTATTATCCAAATGGTTATAAAGAATTGCTTTTTAACAATCATACCTATACTTACGGTTCCGGATTTTCTTTTAGTTTAGGAGGAATTTATAAAGCCACCGAAGAACTCCGAATCGGAGCGTCGTATCAATCACCAACGTGGATGGGCTTGCAGGACGAGTTTTCACAAAGTCTGCAAACTAATATTATCGAAGACGGAAGAAACAGAACTTATGACGTAAACCCTAATTTGATTACTTTATACAACAAATACAACGTTAAAAACCCGGGTTCGTTTACAGGTAGTCTGGCCTATGTTTTTGGCACAAATGGATTATTGAGCTTTGATTATACGCATAAAGATTACAGTGCGGTGGAATACGGCAAAGGAAGTGCTGAATTTGCTCCGATCAATAATTATTACAAAGACAATCTACAGGCGACCAACGAATATAGAATTGGCGGGGAATATCGTTTAAATCAGGTAAGTCTGCGTGCAGGTTTCAGACATGTGGACAGTCCGTATAAAAACAAAGATATTTTGGGCGATGTTAAAAGTTACAGTGCCGGTATTGGTTACAGTTTTGGTGCAGCCCG
>DATGMY010000352.1:0-7088 GCA_035307005.1 Flavobacterium sp.
AAAGTCTTGCACTTAAAGTGCATAGTTTCAACTAACGAATGAGACCAATGAATTTTGTAGCCATAAAGAAGCATAAACAAATTATTAGAAGAATTTTAAACAGGCTCTAAAAATTCCCGCCTCAAAAAAGCAAACGGTTCAACCTCTGAAAATGTGGATTTGCATATAATTTCTCCCAAATGCAAATCCGCACTTTAAACACTAAAAACAACAATAAGCATCAAAATAAAGATGATGCTTCAATCTTTCAACTGTGTAGTGTTGATAACTTCACAAAGAATAAAAGCGTTTAAATACGGTAAAATCCATTAAATTTTCGTATATTTGTAGCTAAGTTTATATTTAGCTTAAATAATATTATGAGTGAAGAAGTAAATAAAAATTCGTATTCAGCCGATAGTATTCAGGCATTAGAAGGAATGGAACACGTGCGTATGCGCCCCTCAATGTACATTGGCGATGTGGGTACGCGCGGTTTGCACCACTTGGTTTACGAAGTTGTTGACAACTCTATTGACGAAGCCTTAGCCGGTTATTGCGACTCTATTCAGGTGATCATTAATCAGGACAATTCAGTTACAGTTCAGGACAACGGTCGTGGTATTCCAGTGGATATGCACAAAAAAGAAGGAGTATCTGCACTGGAAGTCGTTATGACCAAAATTGGTGCCGGAGGTAAATTTGACAAAGATTCTTATAAAGTTTCCGGTGGATTACACGGTGTGGGTGTTTCGGTTGTTAACGCATTGTCCGACCATTTACGTGCCGAAGTACACCGTGAAGGTAAAGTATGGGAACAGGAATATGAACGCGGTAAAGCAATGTACCCTGTCCGTACAGCGGGCGAAACAAATATTACAGGTACAAAAGTTACCTTTAAGCCCGACGCTACAATTTTTACGCAAACTCTGGAATATTCTTACGACACCTTGGCTGCACGTATGCGCGAATTGTCGTTCTTAAATAAAGGATTGACCATTACCCTTACCGATTTACGTGAAATAGATGAAAACGGACAGGCAAAAATAGAAACTTTTCATTCTAAAGAAGGACTGAAAGAATATGTTCGGTTTTTAGACGGAAACCGCGTGCCGATCATCAGCCACGTGATCAGTATGGAAAACGAGAAAAGTGAAATTCCTGTAGAAGTAGCATTGATTTACAACGATAGTTATTCAGAGAATATTTATTCTTACGTAAACAATATCAATACCCACGAGGGTGGAACGCATTTGCAAGGATTTCGTATGGGATTGACCCGTACACTGAAAAAATATGCCGATGCTTCCGGTCTGCTGGACAAACTGAAATTTGAAATTACCGGAGACGATTTCCGTGAAGGTCTAACAGCTATTGTTTCTGTTAAAGTAATGGAACCGCAGTTTGAAGGACAAACCAAAACAAAGTTGGGTAACCGTGAAGTAGTTTCACCTGTTTCGCAAGCGGTAGCCGATATGCTGGAAGCTTATTTAGAAGAAAATCCTTCCGACGCCAAAATCATTGTTCAAAAGGTAATTTTAGCCGCACAGGCACGACACGCAGCCAAAAAAGCCCGTGAAATGGTGCAGCGAAAAACCGTGATGAGCGGCGGTGGACTTCCGGGAAAATTATCCGATTGTTCGGAACAAAATCCGGAGAAATGTGAAATATTCTTCGTGGAGGGAGATTCGGCAGGCGGAACTGCAAAACAAGGACGCGACCGTAACTTTCAAGCAATTATGCCATTGAGAGGTAAAATTCTCAACGTGGAAAAAGCAATGGGACACAAAGTTTTTGAAAATGAAGAAATTCGCAATATTTTCACAGCTTTGGGGGTAACTATTGGAACGGAAGAAGACAGCAAAGCACTCAATTTATCCAAACTACGCTATCACAAAGTAGTGATTATGTGTGATGCTGATGTGGACGGAAGCCACATTGCCACATTGATTTTAACGTTTTTCTTTAGATATATGCGCGAATTGATTGAGAAAGGATGCGTGTACATTGCCACTCCTCCGCTTTATATGGTAAAGAAAGGAAACAAGAAGCAATATGCCTGGAACGATGAAGAACGCCTTGAACTGATGGAACAAATGGGACAGGGATCTTCCGTACAACGATACAAAGGTCTGGGAGAAATGAACGCCGAACAGTTGTGGGAAACTACCTTGAATCCGGAACACAGAACATTGCGTCAGATTACTTTAGACAATCTTCAGGAAGCCGATCGCGTATTCTCTATGCTGATGGGTGACGAAGTACCACCCCGAAGAGAATTTATCGAGAAAAATGCCGTTTATGCAAAAATTGACGCATAATAGAACTATGAAAAACGAGCCCGGAATATTGGGCTCGTTTTTTCTTTTTAATAAAAACTTTCCTGGTCTGATTTACAAAAGGCAAATCGACTTTACGAACTCCTTTCCATCAAAAAAACATCGAAAATAAAGCTTTCAACAAGGCTTGTTGCAATTATGTTAAAAGAAAACACGCCTTTTTTATTGTCAAATCTTTTGTGAAGTTATATATTTGTCCGTTTTTAGGCGTAGGTTATACAGACAATACACTTAATAACAATCTAAACATCAAAAATTTAATTCAGAATTATAATGAAGAACAGAGGACTCATTAAATTTTTTGCAATTTTATTTGCAATAGTGTGTGTGTACCAGCTTTCATTTACTTTTGTAACCAATAAAGTAAAGAATGATGCATTAGCATTTTCAGGAGGCGACAGAGAAAAGGAATTAGCTTATTTTGACTCTATCAAAAATGTAGAGGTTTATCCTGTTTTTGGATATACCTTTGAAGAGGTAGAACAACGTCAAATCAGCAGAGGACTTGACCTTGAAGGTGGTATCAACGTTACACTTCAGATCTCGGTAAAAGACATCATCAAGAGACTGGCAAATAATTCGCAAAATCCTGTTTTTGTACAGGCACTTTCTAATACCGACAACATCCGAAGAGCGCAGGAAACCTATCTCGACGCTTTTTTCAGAGCTTTCGAAGAAGCAAACCAGGCAAATGGAAGTAACGTTAGACTGGCTTCTTCCGATGTGTTCCTAAACAGAAACTTTGATGATAATGAAATCAATACGAGCACTTCTGATTCGGATGTAAAAAGAGTTTTAGCCGTTAAAGTAGATGAAGCGGTTGAAAGTGCTTATCAGATCTTAAGAGAACGTATCGATAAATTTGGTGTAACGCAGCCTAATATCCAGAAAATAGGAAACACAGGTCGTATTTTGGTAGAATTACCAGGAGCCAAAGACGAAGCCCGTATCAAACAACTTTTACAAAGTACCGCTGAACTGGAATTTTGGGAAACGTATAAGTTTGAAGAAGTGATCGAGTTTTTATGGACGGCAAACGAAACCCTGAAATCGAAAAAAGCAACTCCTGCAACAGAAATTGTGAAGGATTCTTTGGCAGAAAGCCAACCAGAAACAGCTGTTGATAAATTATTGACGGGTGTTTCTAATGATTCTACTGCTCAGGACGAAGCACAGGAATTAGGTCCGATCTTATCTTTGATGCAAGGACAAGGTTATCAGGGATCTCCGATTCTTGGCTTTTTTGCTACAAAAGATACCGCTCAGGTAAACACCTATTTAAAAGACCCTCAGGTTCGTTCTTTATTGAGAGGTGATTTACGGTATGCAAAATTTGTATGGGGAAAACCTAAAAAGAATTCCAACGTAACAGAGTTATACGCATTAAGAGGAAATGCCCAAAATGCCGCACCTTTATCAGGAGGTGTAGTCACCGATGCCAGAGCTGATTTTGACAATCTTGGTAAACCGGTGGTTTCTATGCAAATGAATGCTAAAGGCGCAAGAGACTGGGAAGTATTGACTGGAAAAGCATATAACCAACAATCAAACATTGCGATTGTTTTAGACAATATAGTGTATTCTGCACCAGGAGTAACCACAGGACCTATTGCCGGTGGAAGCTCAAGTATTTCGGGAGATTTCACTGTACAGGAAACAAAAGATTTAGCAAATATTTTAAAAGCAGGTAAACTGCCTGCTTCAGCAGATATTATCCAGTCGGCTGTGGTAGGACCTTCTTTAGGTCAACAGGCAATTGAAAACGGTGTAATGTCATTTATCATCGGGTTTGGTGTTGTTTTGTTCTGGATGGTATTCTATTACGGACGTACAGGATGGTATGCCAACGTAGCATTGATTGTAAACTTACTTTTCATTTTCGGAATCCTGGCTTCTTTGGGAGCTGTACTGACCCTTCCGGGAATCGCAGGTATTGTATTGACAATGGGAACTGCTATTGATGCCAACATCATTATCAATGAAAGGGTAAAAGAAGAACTTCGAGCGGGTAAATCAACTAAAGAAGCCGCAGATTATGCTTTTAGCTGGAACGGTGCCTTGTCGTCGATTTTTGATGCAAATATCACCACTGGTTTGGTTGCCCTGATCTTATTTATTTTAGGTTCAGGACCTATCCAGGGGTTTGCAACTACGTTGCTCATCGGTATTTTTACTTCGTTGTTTACTGCAATCTGTATCCCTATGTTGTTTATCTATGCCAGATTAGACAAAGGCAAAGAAGTAAAATTCTCTACGGCATTTACCGAAAAATGGTTTGTAGGTTCTACTTTCAATTTCTTAAGAACCAAAAAAATGGCTTACATCATTTCAGGAATAGCGGTTCTTATTTCTGTGGCGGCACTTTCTACCAAAGGGTTGAATCCCGGAGTGGATTTTGTGGGAGGCAGAACGTATCAGGTAAAATTTGACCAACCGGTTGATGCCAATGAAGTCAAAGAGAAATTGCACGGTGTATTTGGAAGTGCGGAAGCAAAAACATTCGGAAGTGCGGATCAGCTGAGAATTACTACAAAATACAAAGTAGAAGAAGAAAGCACTGACGTTGACAACGAAATCAACCAAATGCTTTATGAAAATTTGAAAGAATACCTACCTGCTACGCTGACTTTTGAAGATTTTATGAGCAGTCACGAAGAAAAACAATTAGGTGTTTTACAAAGTTCAAAAGTGGGACCAAGTATCGCCGATGATTTAAAATACGATTCAATGAAAGCCGTATTGGGAGCACTGGTTGTGATGTTTTTATATATTCTAATGCGATTCAGAAGATGGCAGTTTTCTTTAGGAGCTGTGGTCGGACTGGCACAAAATGTAATTATTGTTCTTGGGGTTTACTCACTTACTTATGCTATTATGCCTTTTAATATGGAATTAGATCAACATCTTATCGCAGCGATTCTTACAGTAGTTGGTTACTCGATCAACGATACGGTAATTGTATTTGACAGGGTACGCGAATTCCTGAGAAACAGACAGACACTGCATACAGGAGAAAGTTTTACAGCAACAGTAAATCACGCCTTGAACACTACTTTAAGCAGAACGATCAACGTTTCTTTGAGTTTAGTTATTGTGCTTTTGGCAATCTTCATCTTTGGAGGAGAGTCGCTAAGAGGATTTATCTTTGCCATCCTTATCGGAATCATCGTTGGTACATTTACTTCATTGTTCATTGCCACACCAATTATGGCTGATACCATGATAAAAAGTGGTGCTGATAAAGTGGAAGAGGAAGAAGAAAATGAAGCGTCTTCAACGGAAGAAGCAAACACTTAATCCATAAGCTAAAGTTCTTTCAATAAAAAAACAGTGCAGGTATTTATATCTGCACTGTTTTTTTGTTCTACCCTCTCCTACTCTTCTTCCATCTCAGTAACATCATTCAGCTGATGTTTGGGAGCAATACCATATTTCAGAAGATGATTTGTTTGTGACAACACATTACCTCTCCCTTCTTTCAGTTGATTTTGCGCCCTTGCATAGGATTCCTGAGCCTGATTCAACTGCTTGCCCACCTGATCAAAACTCTTTACAAACAAAACCATCTTATCATACATTTTCTCAGCTTGTTTTACAATTTTTTGTGCCGATTTGTCTTGCTTATCACGATTCCATAAATCTACAATAAGCTTAAGACAGGCAATCAGATTGGTGGGACTGATCAGTAAAATTCGCTTTTGATATGCCTTGCTCCACAGATCCGGATCTTGTTGAATGGCTAATAAATAGGCTGGCTCTATCGGAATAAACAACATTGTAAAATCTAAACCGCTGACTAACTGATGGTAATTTTTAGTACTTAAATCATCAATATGCATCCGGATCGCTTTTAAATGTTCGTGGATAAAAAGCTGTTGTTCTTCTTTTTGTTCGGCATTGCAATACGCTTCATAAGCATTTAACGAAACTTTGGAGTCAATCACAATCGAACGGCTTCCGGGTAAATCTATAATAATATCAGGGCGGACGTTTTTTCCTTCGCTATTGACCAAATTGTGCTGTACACGATATTCCCTATCTTTGACCAATCCTGATTTTTGAAGAATACTTTCTAAGATCATCTCTCCCCAGTCGCCTTGTTTTTTATGATTGGTTTTAAGCGCATGAACCAAATTGTTGGCTTCGGAACTGATTTTTGTGGTTTGGGTCATCAGTTCTTTGATGCGTTCGTCCAACGAAAAACGTAGTTTTGATTCTTTTTCATACGTTTCTTCCACTTGCTTTTTAAACCGGGAAATATTTTCATTCAATGGATTTAAAATCGCTTCGATATTTTGTTTGTTTGCCTGTGTAAATTTATCTGATTTTTCTTCTAATAATTTCTGCGCAATAGATTCAAATTCCAGCAACGATTTTTTATGCAATTCATCCCGCTCCTTTTGATGCATCCCGAGTAGATTATTCAAAGTACTGTTTTGGGAAACCAACGTCATTTTTTCCTTTGTCAGTTCTTCATTTTTAGACTGTGCAAATGTTAATTGCGTTTCCATATTCTGAACCGTATCTTCTAAAAACGAACACCGTGCTTCGTGCGATTTTGCCTGACCAAACCAATGCTGCCGCTCTGATTGGATTTCAGCAATTTTACCCATTTCTTCCTTCAGTTGACCTTTTAATCGTTCGGTTTCTTGCTGAAATTGCTGCAATGCTGTAATCCTGTTTCTGTTTTTTACTAAAGAGATTACCCACAGCAGAAAGATTCCAACGATCGTTCCTGCTAAAAAAGAGATAACATTTAATTCCATACTA
>DATGMY010000353.1:0-14008 GCA_035307005.1 Flavobacterium sp.
CCAGGCTTCCTGATCAAACGGCACATTTTCAGCTTCGTTTCCTTCAAAAACCGAAACATACAAACGGTCTTTATCTATCTTTAATACTTCCGTTAAAAATTCCCATGCCCACGCAATGGCTTCTTTTTTGAAATAATCTCCAAACGACCAGTTGCCCAACATTTCAAACATGGTGTGATGGTAAGTATCAAAACCAACATCTTCCAAATCGTTGTGTTTACCTGAAACACGCAAACATTTCTGCGTATCGGCAATACGTGTGGCTTTTGGGACAGCATTGCCTAAAAAATATTCTTTAAACTGTGCCATACCCGAGTTGTTAAACATCAGGGTTGGGTCGTCTTTTAAAACTATGGGTGCCGAAGGAACAATCAGATGCCCTTTACTTTCAAAAAAATCAAGAAATTTTTTTCTGATATCTTGTGATTTCATTCTGTATTTTAATTATGAATCGTTCAAAACAAACACTTTACAAAAAAGTGTGCAATAGTT
The DNA here is from genome assembly GCA_035307005.1 of Flavobacterium sp. Lineage (GTDB taxonomy): Bacteria > Bacteroidota > Bacteroidia > Flavobacteriales > Flavobacteriaceae > Flavobacterium. The sequence goes on from DATGMY010000353.1 coordinate 493, forward strand.
GCAAAATTAGTGATTTTTAGCAGATATATCGCAATTGGGACATATTAAAAGTTGTTTGTAAGATAAATTCAAAAAAATCGTATATTAGCGTTTGACTAATGAAGGAAGAATGGAAATTGATTTGCCGGAAAAAAGGTATTACAGTATAGGAGAATTGGCAAAGGCTTTTCAGGTCAATACTTCGCTGATTCGCTTTTGGGAAAAAGAATTTGATGTTCTGAAACCCAAAAAAAATGCGAAAGGGAATCGTATGTTCACGCCTGAGGATTTGTCAAATCTGAAAACCATTTATCATCTGGTAAAAGAAAAGGGATTTACGTTGGAAGGTGCAAAAGAACATCTGAAAAAGTCGAAAACAAAACCTTTGGATCAATTGGAAATTATTCAAAAATTAGAAATTATTAAAACTAAATTAATAAATCTTAAAAACGAACTTTAATTTAAAATCACTTGTTATTTATGAAAAAATGGTTACTACCTGTTGGGATTATTCTATTAATAGTAATTCTTATCGCGAGTTCTTACAACGGTTTAGTAGGATTAAGAGCCGATGCACAAACTGCCTGGTCGAATGTAGAAAGCAGTTATCAAAGAAGAAATGACCTTATTGGAAATTTGGTTGAAACTGTTAAAGGTGCCGCGCAGCACGAACAAGGAACACTTACTGCAGTAGTAGAAGCAAGAGCAAAAGCAACCCAGGTAAACGTGGATCCAAGCAATATAACACCAGAGCAATTGGCAGAGTTTCAACAGGCTCAATCGGGTGTTTCCAGTGCGTTGAGCCGTTTGCTGGTCACTGTTGAACGTTATCCTGACTTAAAAGCCAATCAAAACTTCTTGGAATTGCAATCACAATTGGAAGGCACTGAAAACAGAATTAATGTAGTGCGTGACCGATACAATGAGTCGGTAAACGTGTATGACAAAAAAATCAAAACTTTTCCGGCTGTTCTTTTTGCAAAGATTTTAGGATTTGATGAAATGGCGAGGTTCCAGGCAGATGAAGAAGCCCGAACGGCTCCGAAAGTCCAATTTTAATTTTAAAAGATATGTCTGAAGTAGAAGATTTTTTAACAGACCAGGAGGAACAGGAAATTGTAGATGCTATCACCCGGGCAGAGCAAAAAACTTCCGGCGAAATACGTGTGCATATCGAAGAACATACAGAAAAACAACCTCTTGAAAGAGCTCAAGAGGTTTTTCAATCTCTTCAGATGGATCAAACCAAAAATCGCAACGGAGTGTTGTTTTATGTTGGAGTGGCAGATCACAGTTTTGTCATTCTTGGTGATAAAGGAATCAACGACCGGGTTGAAAGCAATTTTTGGGATCAAACCAAAGATTTGGTCGTTACTCATTTTAAAAACAAACAATACAAACAAGGGTTGGTTGAAGGAGTGCTGAAAGCAGGAATCAAATTAAAAGAGTTGTTTCCGTATGATAAACATTCAGATTCTGACGAGCTTCCCAACGAAATATCAAGAGGGTAGATGAATTTATATTTAAAAGCAAACCTCCGTTTTTTCTTCTTATTTTTCTTTTTGGCTGTCGCTTTTTTTGGACAATCTCAAACAGTTGCAATACCTGAAAAACCAAACATAGAAACCAGTTTGTATGATTTTGGTACCAATGTTATGTCTGCATCTGAAAAACAGATCATTGAACAAAAGTTAATTCGTTATGCAGATTCTACTTCCACTCAGGTAGTTGTGATTTTGATTCCTACAACCGGTGGCGAACAAATTGCACGTTTTACCACAGATTTAGGACATAAATGGGGTGTAGGGCAAAAGGGAAATGATAATGGAGTGATTCTTTTAGTTGCGGTGGACGACCGTAAAGTGACCATTCAGACAGGGTATGGTGTTGAGCACTTGCTTACAGATGCTTTGTCAAGAAGGATCATCGAAACTCAAATTACCCCCGAATTTAAAAACGGAAACTATTTTTCAGGCATTGATAAAGCCACATCATCCATTATAGAAATTTTGAGTGGCGAATACCAAAACACCAACTCCGACGGAGAAACATCGCCGTCATCTGTTATATTTTTGGTTGTTATGGTGGTTGTGATTCTCATTGTCTTCAGTAGGTTTAAAGGAGGAAATAATAATGGAGGCAGAAGATACAGAAGTCCGGATTTAGCGGATATTATTATTCTCAGTAGTTTGGGACGTAGTGGTGGATTTGGCAGTGGCGGCGGATTTGGAGGAGGTTCCGGTGGTGGATTTGGAGGAGGTTTCGGCGGCGGCGGATTTGGCGGCGGTGGTGCTTCGGGCAGCTGGTAGGTTTATGAAATCATTCAAATTATCGAATAAAAAACAATATGAAAAAACAAATAAAAAGACCTCTGATTTTAGTCACGAACGACGATGGGATTACCGCACCTGGTGTCCGTACCTTAATTGCTATTATGAAAGAGTTGGGTGACGTAATCGTAGTAGCTCCAGACAGCCCGCAATCTGCAATGGGGCACGCAATTACCGTAAATAATACGTTGTTTTTAGAACAGGTTTATATCGATAAAGACGGAATAAAAGAATTTGCTTGTTCGGGAACTCCGGTCGATTGTGTGAAGATCGCTATTGATCAAATCATTAAAGGGAAGCCCGATATTTGTGTTTCGGGAATCAACCACGGGTTCAACTCCGCAACCAATGTGATTTACTCAGGAACGATGTCGGCGGCGGTGGAAGCCGGAATGAGTGGTATTCCTGCGATTGGTTTTTCTTTGGGGGATTTTAGTTGGAATGCGGATTTTGAGCCTGTTAAAAAACTGGTCAAACAAATTACGGAAGAAACGATAAAGAATGGATTGCCCGAAGGCGTGGTGCTCAATGTAAATTTTCCGAAACTACCGGAAAAAGAACTAAAAGGTGTTAAAATTTGTCGGCAGGCAAACGCCACCTGGGTAGAAAAATTTGATGAACGCACCAATCCTCACGGCAAAAAATATTATTGGTTGACGGGTACTTTTGTCAACCACGACAAAGGCGAAGATACCGACGAATGGGCATTGGCAAACGGATATGTGTCGGTAGTTCCCGTTCAGTTTGATTTAACGGCGTATCACGCTATGAAACACCTTAATACCTGGAAATTATAATGGATAAATTATTGAAATTTTTATTGGGAACTGCTGTTGCACTGTTGGTTTCGTTTGTTTTTGGTTGCTTGTTGTTTTATTTGTTTACAAAGATACATCCGATAGAAAACTGGGCAATTTTTGCTCATAAAAGCGTTGCTTCCAAGGCATTTGCCATAGGGTCTATCCCAAACATCGGTTTGTTTTACCTGTTTTTAAACCGTGACAATTATTTTAGCGCACGTGGTGTGATTTTCTCGTTTATCGTAGTCAGTTTGTATATCATTTTTGGATAATGAAGTATTATATCATTGCCGGTGAAGCCTCGGGTGATTTGCACGGTGCCAATCTGATGAAAGCCTTGTTTAAAGCCGAACCCAATGCAGAAGTGCGTTTTTGGGGAGGAGATCTGATGCAGCAAGCCGGCGGAACATTGGTAAAGCATTATAAAGATTTGGCGTTTATGGGATTTGCAGAAGTGATTTTGAACCTGAGAACCATTGTGCGCAATATTGATTTCTGCAAAAAGGATATTTTATCATTTCAGCCGGATGTGCTGGTGTTTATTGATTATCCCGGTTTCAATATGCGGATTGCTCAATGGGCAAAACAACAGGGGTTTGATACACATTATTATATTTCTCCGCAGATTTGGGCCTGGAAAGAAAACCGAATCAAAGCGATCAAACGCGATGTGAACCATATGTATGTGATTCTACCGTTTGAAAAAGATTTTTACGAGAAAAAACACCATTATCCTGTGGATTATGTAGGACATCCGTTGCTCGATGAAATTGACGCTTTTAAAAAGTACAGAGCCAATGATTTTCGAGCTGTTCATCAGTTAGACAATCGTCCTGTGATTGCATTGCTACCCGGAAGCCGTAAACAGGAAATTTCCCGGTTGCTTACAGAAATGTTACAGATCGTGGATGCGTATCCGCAGTTTCAGTTTGTGATTGCAGGTGCACCAAGTTTGGATTATGCTTTTTATCAACCTTTTATTAAAAAGGAAAATGTGAAATTTATTTCCAACGACACCTACAATTTGCTCAACAGCGCGTATGCAGCCCTTGTTACTTCGGGTACGGCTACCTTGGAAACAGCTCTGTTTAAAGTGCCGCAAGTAGTGGTGTACAAAGGAAATGAAATCTCATATCAAATTGCAAAGCGAATCATCAAATTGAAGTATATTTCATTAGTAAACCTGATTATGGATGAACAAGTGGTAACAGAGCTTATCCAGAAAGAATGCAATTCATCTACCATAAAATCAGAATTTGAGAAATTAATTACAGATATACATCGTGAAAAAATCCTTACAAAATACGATGAACTCGAAGAAAAGTTGGGAGGAGTAGGGGCAAGTGAACGGGTTGTTGATAAAATAAGAGGAAATTTAAGGCAAATTTAACATTCGACGGAGGATTAAAAAACTTATATTTGTGCTTATCGCAACAACAGAATTTCAAAAAAATATATTAATGAAGAATTTGGCTTTAACGTTAGTAAGCTTATTTACCGTATGTTTAAGCACAGAAGTAACTGCCCAGAATCAGCCCAAAAAAGTTACAACTGTTACAAAAACGTCTATAAAACAGCAAAACAGCAAAGAAGAATTGTCAATTGATGAAATCAACAAACGATTGAATGCAATTGATGATGCTGAAACTAAAGCACCTAAAAATGCTGAAAAATCCCATTATTGTTATAAGACCGAACAATTGCTTAATGTAGCAAATGATTATCAGGGAATCCGTTACCGCTGGGGAGGGATGTCAAGAAATGGTATGGACTGTTCAGGTTTTGTAAAAACGGCATTTGACCAGTTTAGTATTGATTTACCGCGAACTTCAAGAGAAATGGCTTCAAGAGGCGAAAGAGTTTCTAAAAGCGAAGCGAAACCCGGAGATTTGATTTTCTTTAAAAATGGTGGTTCACGTGTGATTAACCACGTAGGAATCATTATTGAAGTAAACGAAGATGAAATCAAATTCATTCATTCTGCAACTTCCAAAGGCGTTTCCATCAATTCTACTAAAGAAGCTTATTACAGCCGTGGATTTGTACAAATCAACCGGGTGTATGACCGACAAATATTGTAAAGTTAATTATCGATATTCAAAAAAATATTACCTTTAGCTTATGACGAAGGTAGTGAAGTATCCTGTTTATCCCATTACGTTCGCATACGTCAATGGGATTTTTTTCGGCTTAAATTTTGAGTTGCCGTATCTTTTTGTACTCATACTTCTGATCGCCGGAATATTTTCTTTCTGGTGGATACACCGAAAACAACTTAGAAATTCTTTTAAGACGACGTATGTTGCTGTAAATCATTTGGCAATTTATGTCATTTTTGCTTCTTTAGGATATTTTAGCTTTAGTTATCATAATCAAAAGATCACAATCAATGATTTATCTCAAAATGAATTTCAGATTGAAGTAGAAGAAGTTTTGAAGTCAAATGCGTATTCACACCGGATGTATGCCAAGCTTTTAAACAATAAAACTCAACCTAAAGTTTTGGTTACTTTTTCAAAAGAAAATCCGGCACCTCACAACGGACATATTTATCAAGTGACAGGTACCATTCAGGAAGTTGCTGAACCACGAAATTTACAGGATTTTAATTATAAAGAGTTTTTAGCAAGAAAAAAGATTCATTACAGAATTCAGTCCAACGACAAGGTTGTGAAAATTGCCGAGAACAAGAGTTTTATGGTTTATATCGATGATTTCCGTTTGTTTTTGATGAACCGGTTTTCTGCGATGGGATACGATGCAAAAACCAAAGGCTTTATTGAGGCTCTGCTTTTTGGTGCTAAAATTAATTTGGATGAAGAAGTACAACAACAGTTTAAAGACTTGGGAATTCTTCATATTCTGGCTGTTTCCGGTATGCACGTAGTGGTTTTGTTTGCAACTTTGCGTTTCTTCTTTCGGACTTTGTTAAAGATTCCGGACAAGGCAACCAATCCTTTTTTAGTTGTTTTCCTGATTATTTTTACTGTTATGGCTGGTCTGTCCGGATCAGTGGTTCGGGCATCTTTGATGTGTTTAATGGGAATGCTGGGCAAAGCATTGGGAGCACGGGAATATACCGTAAATTTATTAGTCGGAAGTATGTTGCTTATCTTGCTCATAGAACCTAATTATCTGTTTGATGTAGGTTTCCAGCTCAGTTATCTGGCAGTCTTTTCTATTGTTTTTTGTTATCCGGTCATACAGCCTTTTTTTCGTGCCAAAAACGCTGTTGTAAACTTTTTTAGTGAAATTGCCGGAGTTTCTATTGCGGCGCAAGTGGGAGTGCTGCCGTTGAGTATTTTTTACTTTAAGCAAGTGCCATTGTTGTTTTTATTTGGAAATATTGTTGCCATTCCTTTGACCAATATTTTGTTGGTAGGCTGGTTTGTACAGTTGATGTTTTCTTTTATTCCAAAAATCGAATGGGTCACTCCGGTGTTAAGTTTTGTAGCAGAAGGGTGTTTTAACAGCGTTTCTTATCTGTCCAATGCTTTCTCTGTAAAGGCACTGGATCTTCACTGGACACTTTTGCAGACAGTTTTTGCCACGGTATTGGTCTTTGGTTGTTTTTGGTATTTCCGAAAGAAAGAAGCTTTTAAAATCATTATTGTTTTATTGGCGATTGCCGGTTTTCAAACGGTATCGTTGTTTCGCCAGGTTGAAACAAGAAGAAGTTCAGAAGCTGTGTTGATTTCTGATTTTAATCAGTTACTTCTTTTAAAGAGATCTGGAAAAGAATTGGTACAATTATCCGAAAAAGATCCGTTTAATGCGGCGGTAAACAATTACAAATTATTGCATCGTCCTTCTGTGTTTAAAGTTGATAAATTGAATAATTCTTTTACGCTTGCCGGTCAAAAATGGTTGGTTGTTGACAGTTTGGGAGTCTATCCAAAGCAGCCGTTTGATGTAGTGGTTCTTTATGCCAATCCGGATGTGCATCCACAGCGATTGATCGATGAGGTGCAACCTAAGCAAGTGATATTACACACAAATAATTATCCTGCCACAGTTGATAGCTGGACACATTATTTACAAAAGAGAAAAGTCCCTTACCACGATATGCGCACTAAGGGAGCTTATGTTTTAGAATTATAATTCCGAAAGCAGTTGTTCCGGAGTACGGTAACCTACAATTGATTTCTGAATTTCGCCTTTGCTGTTGATGATTGCCATTGTTGGATATCCCGGGACTTTTAAGAATTGCGTGAACTCGTGCATTCCGTTGCGGGCGTTTTTACGTGCTTCCTGATAATTCGGATTTTTAAACAATTTTCCCTGAAATTGTATTTCTTCGTTTCCTTCGGCATTAAATTTCACAGGATTGAATTTTTGATTCAATACTTCAATGACTTTTGGGTCTGAAAAGGTGTTTTTATCCAACATTTTACAAGGACCGCACCAAACAGTGTATGCGTCAATAAAAATGGGTTTGTTGTTTTTTTTCTGTGCAGTCAGTGCTTCCTGCATGGTCATCCATTTTACTTCCTGAGCGTAAGTAATCACAGAAACCAGCGTAAATAATACTAATAAAAGGTTTTTTTTCATTGCATTAAAAATTAATGATGTAAATATAAAAAAAATCCGACAGCAAAACGCCGCCGGATTAAGTATTTTCAAAAAGCGTGCCTTTTATTTCACACCGTGCATTAACTTTTTAAGGAGTTTATTCATCAAAATGATCACAATTCCGGCAACGGCAGGGATGATGGCAAACAAGAAGAAAAAATCGCTCAGGCTGTGTTCTTCCGAGAATTTACCTACTAATCCACCTAAGGAACCGGCTACTTTATTACCGATAGCATTTGCCAGATACCACATTCCAAACATAAACGCAATCATTCGGGCAGGAACAAGTTTGGAAACATACGAACTTCCCAAAGGCGATAAAAAGAGTTCTCCTATCGTATGGAAGAAATAAGCGAGTATCAGCCAGACCATACTTACTCTGACCATTCCGGCAGCTGTTCCCTGTGGAATTGCCAGAGCTCCGTAAGCCAGAATAGCAAATCCGATTGCCATAACGATGAGTCCGAATCCGAATTTATAAGCAGGACTTGGGTTGTATTTACTTTCCCATAATTTGGAAAAGAACGAGGCAAAAGCAATAATGAAAAACGAGTTGAGAATACTAAACCACGATACAGTGATTTCAACTTGTTTGTCTAACGCCTGGGTAATGTTTGCGTGGATTATTTGAGAATCTTTATTTTCTTTTTGATAATCAGCAGTTACTTTGTTTTCAAGGTTATCGTTTAGATAGATGTACTTTCCTAATTCTTTGTGAACAGCTATTTCCTGACTGGGATTTAACGATTCAGAAGTAGAGAAAACCAATTTCTGTGTCACTATATTGTCTGTAGGCTGAATCACAGTCGAAGCTGTTATAGGAACATACTCGGTTTGGGATTCTCCGTCAATGATTCTTTCCACAGCGATTGCCTGGTATTCTGCTTCGTAAGCTTTTGATTTGTATTCCTGGGAAAGCATCCATAAAACAGCACCCCAAACCATGGTAAAACAAACAATCAAAACTATGTTACTGCCCGGTATCTTCTTAAACGTATTTTTATACAAAAGATACAATACCCAACTGATAATTAATAATGGACCTACAGTAAGTAACGTATTGACGATGTTGTAGATAAGAGCCGCATTTCCAACCAGAACTCTGTCGGTATAATCTCTTGCAAAAAGAACCATAGATGTTGCTGCCTGCTCAAACGGAATAAAGAACAGTACCGTAAAAAAAGCGAAAATAATCAAAGCGATCATCCGGTCTCTTACGATGGTTTCGTATCTTGAAATTCTCGAAGCTACCAAAAAGATGAATAAAGCAATTCCGATTAATACAATGACTAAAGGACCTTCAATGGTTTCTTTAGGGAATAAGAATTCCTGAGGCAACAAGTTGATATTTCCGATTTTAGAAGACGGATCGTTGATTAAGAACAGCAATCCGATAGCTGCTGTGAGAGCAATCAGTATCTTATCAATCAGTGTAAATTTATTTTCTTTATAATCTTTTACCTGAGTGGCTTTTTCCTCTTTTGTCAGTCTTTTGGGTACATCTCCTATGCTTCCAAACAAAGGTTTTGCCAACCAGAACTGTAAGGTTCCAAGCAACATGAAAATTCCCGCCAGTCCGAATCCGTAGCTCCAGCCAACGCGTTCAGCCACATATCCGCACAACATCATTCCAAAGAAAGCTCCGGCATTTACTCCCATATAAAAAATAGTATAAGCTCCGTCTTTCTTTTCCGGAAGATCTTTATACATTTCGGAGATTACCGAGGTAATATTTGGTTTAAAGAATCCTGTTCCGATCACTAAAAGTGCCAGTCCCAGATAAAGAGAAAGTTCGGTTTCAAACGCCATAGAAGCGTGTCCCAGCGTCATAATAACACAACCAATCACAACCGCCCAGCGATAACCAACCAGTTTGTCGGCTATAAGCCCACCTACAATGGGTGTCAGGTAAAGCAAACCGGCATAGGTTCCAAACAATGCTCCTGCATTTTCGGCAGACCATTCCCAACCGGGATTGCTCCCAACGGCTGCAATCGTTAAAAAGTTGATTAATAGAACCCTCATTCCGTAGAACGAGAAACGTTCCCACATTTCGGTAAAAAACAATACAAATAATCCTGCCGGATGACCTAATACTTTCGATTTGAAAAACTCGGAGTTTGCCGATTCTGTTGCCATATTATTATAAGGTTTGCTAATTTGAATTGCGAAAGATAATCAAATTATTTAATTCAATTTATCAATTTTTGGCTTTTCTGATCTTTCAAGAGGTTTTACGATTAACCGGTCGTAAATCATTAATGATACAACTGAAAAAACACCAATTCCAAAAATAACATACCATAATTTGTTGGGCTGATAGGTTTCCCACAAATAACTGGTTAGTTCCCAATGGTTCATTCCCATTTTTTGTTCTGCTAAAATAAAAAAATCTGTTTTGGAAAAAGGCAGTTGTAAATGTGAAATGTCGATATTTTGCTGAGCAGCATATTCCGATATTTTAAAACCTGTAGTATTCCAATCAACGATTTCTTTTTTAAGTTCAAACATTTTTTCAAATTCGGATATGGAAAGATTCAGGGTTTTAGAAGCATTTTCAATATAGGTTTCTTTGCTGACTACTTCGGGCATTTCAATATTTCTTTTGCCCAATTCTGTTTGTAAAAGGGTTAATTTATCGGACCATTTCTGATACAAATCTCCTGAGATAAATCCAGTGACCCAGTTGCCTGCCGCTACGGGAAGAAAATATGTGCCTTGATACAATCCTTCTTTTCCTTTTGGTGTAATTACCGCAATGAAAGACGAAAGAGTGGGGCTGCTCATCATTTCTCCAACAGCAAAAATCATGGTTCCAATAATCGTGAACCATACATTTTGAAAATAAAAAGTCAGGCAAACACCTATTGTAGCGATTATGGCTCCACGGATTATAGCGTGAATATGGCGCATTTTAATCACAAAATAGGATACAAATACCTGTAAAATAATAATCATGAAAGCATCTAAATTCGTGAACCACTCGGGTTTTACCTGCCCGTCCTGAGTGAGCAATTTACCTAACCATTCGGGCAAATTTGCATTGACCCAATTGCTTGCGATGCTTGAATCAATCCAGTCTGCTATAAAATTTGGAAGTGTGTAAAATAGTTGGTTAAACATCGTCCAGAACCCCACCATCAATATCAATAGAATCGCTAATCGTTTGTCTTTTAATGCTTCTGCAATATTTAACAAAGAAGCTTTGATTTCGGAAAGAATAGGTTCTTTGTGTTTCTTTTCCGTTTTTGGTTCTTTGTAAAATAATAAAACGGTGATTAAATTAATTCCAATAACAACCGCAGCTTGTATGAAAATTATTTTCCAGCCATACTCGGTTCGTAAATAAGATGACATAGCAGGACCTACAAACCCACCGATGTTTACCATCATATAAAAAATTCCGAAACCCATAGTACCTGAGGTTTCATCTGTATTCCGGGCAATAATTGCAGAGGCGACGGGTTTGAAAAAGGCGGCTCCTATGGCAACCATTAAAAACACCATATACATACTCCAATAAGTATTGACTTCGCCCATAAGGTAATAGCCCAGTATCATAATAATATAGGAAATACTGAGCGAAAGTTTGTAACCGATACGGTCTGCAATGACACCGAAAAACAAGGGTAATAAATAAAGTATCGCGGTAACATTTCCCATGATACTTCCTTTCTGAATGTGGTTAAAACCCAGTCCGCCCACATCTGTGGAAGCCACTAAGTACAATCCAAATAGTCCGAAAATTCCGTACCACGCCCAGCGTTCCATGAGTTCCATAAAGCTGGCAATCCAGAAAGTTTTGTTGAATGATGTAACCGTTCCCCAAAATGAGGGTTTATTATTTTGTGACATGGAATGTTTGTTTAAAAGCGTTACAAATTAAATAAATAATTCGATAGCTTTCTCTAAAGTTAAACGATAAATAAAAAAGACTGTCTTTTTAAGACAGTCTTTAGGTATATATACAATTAGTTTTAATTGATTCCGTGCATTTTCTTTTTAAGCATAGGGTTCATCAATAATAAAATCAACGCAACCGTAATCGGTAATGCAGCAATAATCAAGAAGAAAGTGGACATGGAGTATTTTTCAGAAATAGTATCAATCATTCCACCCATCACTCCTGCTAATTTGTTTGAAATTGCCGATGCCAGGAACCAGAAACCGAAAATAAGTCCAACTAATTTTTTTGGAGAAAGTTTACTTACATACGAAAGTCCTACCGGCGACAGACATAATTCGCCCATTGTTTGGAAGAAATATGCCAAAATCAGCCAAATCATACTTACGCGAACTGTTCCTGCAACTGCTCCTTGTGGAATCGGAGATGCTCCGTAAGCAACCACAACAAAACTGAACCCTACTAAAAATAATCCCATAGCGAATTTTACAGGTCCGGAAGGGTTCCAGTATTTTTCCCATAATTTACTGAACAACGATGCAAAGGTTACAATAAAGAATGCGTTTAATATCTGAAACCAGGAAACGGTTACTTCTGTTTCTAATGATGTAAATTCTTTGTAAACTTTCCATCCTCCTAAAACGGCAATGGAAGCAAATGATAACATAGTGAAGAAAATCGTTAACGGATATTGGCTGAATATTTTTCTTGCCAAGCTTATTAATACAAAGGTAACAACAAGAATCGGGAAAATTGTAAGAGCAGCATCAATCCATTTAAAAGAAGTAGCTGCTGCACCTTCCAAAACTCTTTGTGTATAATCTTTTGCAAAGATACTTAAAGAACCTCCGGCTTGTTCAAACGCCAGAAAGAAGAAAATACTTGCAACCATCAATACTCCCACTACAAACAAACGGTCTCTTACAACATTTGAAGGTGTTTCTTCTTCTTCAATAATTTCTTCTGTTTTTTCAACAATTTCAGTCACTTCCGAAAGTTTCTCTTTCGGGTTATTTCCGATGACTCCGAATATTTTTTGTCCGAAATAGAATTGCAACATTCCAAAGAACATAAAAATCCCCGCTAATCCAAAGCCTAAATGCCAGCCGTACTTTTCTCCTAAATATCCGCACAATAGCGACCCTAAAAATGCACCGGCATTAATCCCCATATAGAAAATGGTATAACCTGCATCTTTTTTAGAACTTGTATCAGGATAAAGTTGTCCTACCATTGATGAAATGTTTGGCTTAAACATACCGTTTCCTAAAATCATCAATCCTAATCCGGCATAAAAGAAGTAGGGGGTAAAACCTTCCAACGCCATTGACGCGTGACCCAAGGTCATTAACAATGCTCCGATGAGAATGGCTTTTTTGAAACCTGTGAGCTTGTCGGCAATCATTCCTCCGATAAGCGGTGTGGCATAAACCAACATTGTATAGGTGCCATAAAGACTCATTGCTTCAGCATTGGTCCAACCCCAACCGCCTTCGGTTATTTGTGAAATCAAGAATACTACTAATAAAGCCCGCATTCCGTAATAGCTGAAACGCTCCCACATTTCGGTAAAGAAAAGTACAAAAAGTGCTGCTGGGTGTCCGAAGACTGTTTTGGTGTCCGCTCCTTGTTTTTGGAGGTGTTTTGATAAACCTAAATCATTTGATTGCTCCATTATAATTGTGTTTGAATTATTTTTTGCGTTGTAAAAGTAATTATTTTTTTCTAATTACAGTTTTTCTAAAAGGTAATTAGTCATTTTTGTGTATAATTGTTCGCGGGTTTTGCCTCCGTAAATTCCGTGGTTTTTATCGGGATAAATCAACCAGTCGAAATCTTTGTTCAAACTTACCAGCTTGTTAATCAAAACCATTGCATTCTGAACGTGTACGTTGTCGTCGGCAGTTCCATGAATCAGTAAAAAATTTCCT
>DATGMY010000354.1:0-3655 GCA_035307005.1 Flavobacterium sp.
ACCTTATTATTAATTTTATCAATCAGGTACTTTTTATTGTACAACTCGTTTTCATATTCATACTTGCCTTTTTTGATTTTCTCGCCAAAAACGCCTACTTCGACATAATCACGTAACGGATAAGATTTTATTTCCTTTTTACCGGCTTTTTCGGTCAAAGTAGCTCCTTGTTCGTCTTTGTAAATCGGATCACCTTTTGGCGTGCTTCTGTATTTGGAAACCGTAAAGGTAATATCCACCTGATATTGCCCATTGTCCAGCGGTTTTACTTTCACTTCATCGACTTTATTATCATAAAGCGTGATGGTTTCAAACATATCGGTTATCAGATATTGCAAACTGTCAGGTGTATGTTCTTTCAGCAAATCGACAAATTCAACGGAGTTGGTATAAGGTGCTTCCTGAAATTTCTTCTGTGAAATAAATTCTTTCAAGAAGTTATTAAACGGTCTTTCACCCATATAATCGCTCATTGTGTACATTACCAACGATCCTTTGTTATAGTGAATGTATTGTTGATTTTCGTTATACATCAACGGATTTTCTTCTTTCCATTCCCGTGTTCTTCCTTTCAGATAGCTGTCTAAAGCTTCTTTCAGGAATTTACGCATTTGGAACTTTCCGTATTCTTTTTCCAACACTTTTAATGAACTGTATTCTGATAAGGATTCAGACAGTAAAGTAGCTCCTTTTACATTGGCACCAATTACCTGATGCGCCCACCATTGATGCGCCATCTCGTGTGAAACTACCGAAAACGGATAATCTACCGCATTAGGATCGTCTTCATCAACATCGGCAATAAAGCCGATCGCTTCCGAAAACGGCATGGTGTTGGCAAATGCTTGGGCAAACGTTCCCTTTGTTCTTGGAAACTCAATAATTCTTGCTTGTGAATGTTGATACGGACCAAAATTTTCGCCATAATAAGCCAATGATTTTTTCAAAGCTTCCATCATTCGGTCCAAATTATATTCGTGACCCTTGTGGTAATAGATCTCCAAATTGATATTGTTCCATTTTTCACGTTTTACTTCGTATCGAGCTGAATTGAAGGCGTAGAAATTCAACATTTTCTGATCCATTTTATAATGGAAATAATTACGTCCGTTTTCCTTCCACTGCTTTTGCAAATATCCCGGAGCAATCGCAATTTGGTCGCCTGCCGTACTTACGGTAGTCTCAAATGTAATCCAATCGGCTTCACTTGAAATATACGTGTTTTTACGGGCTTCGGCATCATCCGGTTCCGGCATACGTTCGCGCGGGGGCAAATCGTATTTCTTACGGACATCGTTGTCCTGAATTTCTACACCCTCTGGGTAGCCAAACGAAGGAAAGAGCATATTGTTGATAAACGTTCCGTTTTCAATAATGGATGAACGATCCTTGAGCCAGGTATTCGGCAGGTTTTGGACAATCATCTGTACTTTTAATGATTCGCCCGGATTCAACGGTTGATTTAACCGGTAAATATCAAAATCCATTACTGTATCATTCAAAACCAACTGATGATCTCTGTCAAACGTAATTTCCTGAAAGTTTTTTCCGTAGTTTAAAAACAAGGAATCAATCGCTTTATCGGTTTTATTGACCATCACGTAATTTACTACCGCTTTGTAATCACGTTCATTCGGATAAATATCCATATCCACTTTTACATCTACAATACGTGGTTGTGCATATTTTTCATATTTTTTGTAACTTTTTTCAAACTCTACCTGTTGCAATTCACGTTCTTGTGAGGTATAATAAGGTTGTAGTTTTGTTTCCTGATAATGCAACGCATACCCTAAACCTATAAATCCTAACAAGGCAATGAGTAAAGGAACGGCAATTGGCATACGGAATCGTTTTACCAATAAATATAAACGTTCTTTTGCACCCGAAAGAATTCCTCTGCGCCAAAACAATAAGGTCAATCCATATAATACAAAGCCGAATAACAACCAGTATAGTTTGTAATAGAAATAGCCACGTACCACTCCAAAACCGTCCATATCGGAATAACTATAGCCCATGTCCGAATTAAAATAGAAGATGCTTTGTTCAATTCCCAATTTTCCTAAAGCAAACGGAAGCATTTGAACTACTAAAATAACAAAAAATCCAACGAGGTAATTTCTGAAAAATGACTGGATAAATAACGACAGCAAAATAACAATCACATAATGAATGAATTGAAAACCATAGAATCTTGTGAAATATTGTCCTATTTCAAAATTATAATAACCATAATACATCTGAATGATGATCCCCGAAGCAATACCGACCAACAGCACAACTGCTACCATTCCCATTAAAGCAATCCATTTTGACAGTAACAAACTCCAGTTTGGAACCGCAGTGGAATCTACGAGTAAATTCATTCGTGATGAAGCCGGATTGTTAAGCAAAATTCCCGAAAACAGATAAATTAATATAGAAAGGAAAATTCCTATAAATCCATTAATCAAATTGATCACCTGCCAGGTTACAGGGTAGGTTCGTGTTCCGTACAATCCTTGTCCCAGCGTATAACCCGATATCACAATGAACATCAACAAAATAAGCATTAATATAACAAAAATCCAGTTACTTACAATGGTTTTGAATTCAAATTTTGATAAACGGAATGCTGTCTTTAAATAAGAAATAAACGAAAAATCGTAAGCTACTTTTGGTAAATTGATTTTTATAATGCTTCCGAAATTGTTTTTCGTTACACGATTCCCTTTTTTCTTTCTTCCAAGGGTCAATGGAGCCTGCGAAAATGAAAACGCAAAATAAGTTCCTGCCAATGCCAGAATACCAACACCTAACCAAATTAAACGATTGAGTACAATGGCTTTTTCCAAAGGAATCATCAATGTATTTTGTTCTTCAATGGTCCAATACTGTGTGACATAAAACAACGCATCGTTTCCATAAGGTTCAAAAAGCGAGGCAACAAATTTATCGTCTACGTTGTTTGTTAAATTACCGATCAAACCTTGGGCAAGCATCAATACAATCACAAAAATAAATCCAATGTACTGGTTGCGTGTCAGTGTTACCAACATAAAAATCAATGCACCTACAAAGAAAATATTAGGCACTACAAAAAGCAGGTAACTTTGGAAATAGGCTCCCAACTTAACAGGACCTAACAAATCCTGATTGGCAAACGGAAGTACAGATGCTACTAAAAACGCCAGACCAATGGAGAGCGTAATGAGAATTGTAACAAAGAAACCACTGAGAAATTTTCCGGTCAGGTATTGAAACTTGTTAAACGGGTAAGCAAATAATAATGTATGCGAATTATATTTATAATCCCGATAGACCGTTGCTCCGATGACCGCCGGAATGATAAAATTAACAAAAGTAGCCAACTGGCTAATGATTCCATTGATTGCCATTGGAGAATTGACTACAAGATTGGAAGCTGTCGTTGCGGTGAACGCATCAAAATATCCTAAAACGCTTGCCATTACTGAGAAAGACAAAGCAAAAAATAGAATAAAATAGAGGTAAAACTGCCAGTTTTTGAACCAGCGTTTTGTTTCAAATTTAAAAATAGTTCCCAACATTAGTTATCTCCTTTTAATGAAACAAAATATACATCTTCCAGAATCGGATTAGCTTTTACAAAAGTTTCATCGGGTTGCTCATCGCTGTGAACACGGATATTCAA
>DATGMY010000355.1:0-13970 GCA_035307005.1 Flavobacterium sp.
TTTTCTTTTTCATAAAATACTTATCTTTGTCCGTTATTTGAATAAAACAGTTTTGACATCCGAAAATAAATTAAAAATTTTAAACGACCCTATTTATGGTTTCATAACCATACCCACAACGTTGCTATACGATTTAATTCAGCATCCGTATTTTCAGCGTTTGAGGAGAATCAAGCAAATGGGATTGTCATCTTTGGTTTATCCGGGTGCCGAACACACGCGTTTTCATCACGCTTTGGGTTGTATGCACATGATGCAGAAAGCCGTTCAGGTACTGCGTTTTAAAAATGTTGAAATTTCAAAAGAAGAGGAAGAAGCGCTCTATATTGCTATTCTGTTGCACGATATTGGTCACGGACCTTTTTCACATGCGATGGAACACAGTATCGTAGAAAATGTTCAGCACGAAGAGATTTCACTGCTGTTTATGAATGCTTTGAATGGAGAATTTAAAGAAAAATTATCCCTCGCTATTGAGATTTTTAAAGGAAATTACCATCGCAAGTTTTTAATTCAACTGATTTCTTCTCAAATGGATATGGATCGGATGGATTATTTGAAACGCGATAGTTTTTACAGTGGTGTAGCCGAAGGAAACATTAATTCCGAACGTTTGGTACAAATGATGAATGTACACAACGATTTACTGGTCATCGAAGAAAAAGGAATTTATTCTGTAGAAAAATTTTTGGTTGCCCGTCGTTTGATGTATTGGCAATGTTATCTGCACAAAACAAGTGTAGGTGCAGAATTGTTGTTGTCAAAAATTTTAAAGAGAGCAAAAGAACTGACTTTGCAAGGAAAAGAATTACCTGCGAGCAATGCTTTGAATTATTTTTTACATCATTCCATTTCAAAAGAAGGGTTTGACGATAAAGCTTTGTTGCATTTTTCTTTATTGGATGATGCGGATATTATTACCGCACTTAAAAACTGGCAGTTTCATCCCGATGTTGTTTTGTCGTATTTAAGCAGTGCAATTGTCAATCGCAAACTGTTTCGGGTAAAATTAGTTTCAAAAAATGAATTTAATTTAAAATTAGAAGATTACAAAATTTTATGTAAAGAAAAACTTGAAGTGGATAGTTCAATGCTTGATTATTTTGTTTTTGGAGACAAACTAAAAAATCAAGCGTACGATTTAACAGCAGAACCCATTAGAATCTTTACAAAAAACAAAGAAATTATTGATGTTTTGGAAGCTTCGGATCAATCTAATTTACGAGCTTTGTCTGAACCTGTTTATAAATACTTTATTTGTTATCCAAAAAGCATACATAAAGTAAAATAATTTTTAATATTTTTGTGGTTAATGAATATAACAGCACAACAAATAGCAGATATTTTAGAAGGAGATATAGTTGGCGACGCTTCGGTTAGCGTAAATAAACTGGCAAAAATCGAAGAGGGGGAAACAGGAGCGATTACGTTTCTTGCAAATCCTAAATACAACAATTATATCTATGCTACAAAGGCATCCATTGTCATTGTAAACAGATCTTTTGAGCCTTTACATTCCGTAAATGCGACAATGATTCGGGTGGATGATTCTTATAAAGCATTTACAACGCTTTTGGAATATTACAACCACATTAAACTATTGAAATCGGGAATTGAACAGCCTTCGGTTATTTCGGAAGGCGTTACTTATGGCGAAGGATTGTATTTGGGCAGCTTTTCCTATATCGGAAACAATACCAAAATAGGAAACAACGTCAAGATTTATCCTAATTCGTTTGTAGGCGACAATGTCGAAATTGGAGATAATACCGTATTGTTTGCCGGCTCCCGGATTTATTCCGAAAGTATTATCGGAAAAAATTGTGTGATTCATTCCGGAACTATTATTGGTTCGGACGGATTTGGATTTGCACCTAATAACGACGAAACCTATTCCAAAATACCACAAATAGGCAATGTAATCATTGAAGACAATGTGGAGATTGGTGCCGGTACAACTATTGACCGGGCAACTTTGGGCTCTACGATCATCAGAAAAGGTGTGAAATTAGACAATCAGATCCAGATTGCACATAATGTGGAAGTAGGTGAAAATACCGTAATTGCTTCACAAACAGGAATTGCAGGATCTACAAAAATAGGAAAACATTGTGTTATTGGTGGTCAGGTTGGTATTGTCGGACATATAACCATTGGTGACAATGTTCGTATTCAGGCACAGACAGGTGTGGGACGCAGTATTAAAAGCAATGAGATGATCCAGGGATCTCCGGCTATGCCTTACAATGATTTTTCAAAATCTTATATTTATTTTAAAAAATTGCCTATTATTGTTAAAGAATTAGATGATTTAAAAAAGACAATCAACGAAAATATTTAAGTTTAAAAAAAGTTATGGTGAAACAGAAAACCGTTGCACAGGAAGTTACAATAGAAGGAGTTGGTTTGCATACAGGTCAAAATGTAAGAATGACCTTTAAACCTGCTCCTGTTAATAATGGGTTTACTTTTGTACGCGTAGATTTACCGGGCAGTCCGGTAATAGAAGCAGATGCAGTCTATGTGGTTTCTACAGAACGAGGAACCAATTTAGAAAGCAAAGGAGTACAACTTCATACCACCGAACACGTTTTAGCGGCTTTAGTAGGATGTGACCTTGATAATGTAATCATTGAATTAAACGCTTCCGAACCACCGATAATGGACGGCTCTTCCAAATATTTCGTCGAAGCTGCTGAAAAAGCAGGAATTGTAGAGCAGGATGCCGAACGCAATGAATATATTGTGAAAGAGGTAATTTCGTATGTGGACGAACGTACGGGAAGTGAGATTATTGTGATGCCTGCAGAGGAATATCAGGTAACAGCAATGGTCGATTTCGGAACAAAAGTTTTAGGAACACAAAACGCTACACTTAAAAGCTTGAGTGAATTTAAATCCGAAATATCACAGGCGAGAACATTTAGTTTTCTGCACGAATTGGAAACTTTGCTGGCACACGGATTAATCAAAGGAGGAGATTTAAACAACGCCATCGTTTATGTGGATAAAGAAATTTCTGAAGAAACTTTTGAACGTCTGAAAATAGCTTTTGGAAAAGATAATATTTCTGTAAAACCCAACGGAATCCTTGATAATTTGACCTTGCATTATCCAAATGAAGCTGCACGTCATAAACTTTTGGATGTCATTGGAGACTTGGCATTAATAGGAACAAGAATACGAGGGAAAGTCATCGCAAACAAACCGGGACACTTTGTCAATACACAATTCGCAAAAAAAATGGCAAAAATCATCAAAGCAGAACGAAGAAATCAAGTACCCGTTTATGACTTAACTAAAGAACCATTGATGGATATTACCCAAATAATGGCAATGCTTCCACACCGTTATCCAATGCTTTTGGTTGATAAAATTATTGAATTGACCGAAAATCACGTAGTTGGTATGAAAAACGTGACCATGAACGAAGAGTTTTTCCAAGGACATTTTCCAGGTGCACCTGTAATGCCCGGTGTTTTGATCATTGAAGCAATGGCGCAAACCGGTGGAATTTTGGCTTTGAGCACTGTTCCGGATCCTGAAAATTACCTGACGTATTTTATGAAAATCGACAATGTAAGGTTCAAACAACAGGTATTACCCGGCGACACGCTGATTTTTAAATTGGATTTAATCAGTCCGATACGCAGAGGAATTTGTCATATGCAGGCAGTAGCTTATGCCAATGGTAAAATCGTTACCGAGGCCGAATTGATGGCACAAATAGTAAAAGCAAAATAGTAATTAATACAAAAAAGAATGAATCAACCTTTAGCATACGTTCATCCGGGTGCAAAAATTGCCAAGAACGTGGTTATTGAACCATTTACTACCATCCACAACAACGTGGAAATAGGCGAAGGCACGTGGATTGGATCGAACGTAACCATAATGGAAGGGGCACGAATCGGTAAAAACTGTACGATTTTTCCGGGCGCGGTTATTTCCGCAGTTCCACAGGATTTGAAATTCGGAGGTGAAGACTCTATTGCGATTATAGGCGATAATACAACAATCCGCGAATGTGTGACCATCAACCGTGGTACGGCAGCATCGGGACAAACTGTGGTGGGAAACAACTGCCTTATTATGGCTTATGCACACGTAGCACACGATTGTATTGTCGGGAATAACGTAGTTATTGCAAATAGTGTGGCTCTGGCAGGTCATGTAACCATAGGAAATTTTGCTGTTATAGGTGGTTTGGCAGCCGTGCATCAGTTTATTACTATTGGCGAACATTCTATGATTTCGGGAGGTTCACTGGTTCGGAAAGATGTACCGCCTTATACCAAAGCCGCAAAAGAACCGCTTTCGTACATCGGAATCAATTCGGTAGGATTGAGAAGAAGAGGTTTTTCTTCAGATAAAATCAGAGAAATTCAGGGTATTTACCGTACTTTATATCAAAACAATTACAATAATTCACAAGCGTTGGATATTATTGAAGCTGAAATGGAAGCTACACCCGAACGCGATGAAATTATTTATTTTGTTCGTAATTCTTCAAGAGGAATTATGAAAGGATACACAGGGGTTTATTAATAAAAAAATTTAATTAAATATTTATGGCAAGTACTTCAGACATCAGAAACGGATTGTGTATTAAATTTAATAACGATATTTATAAAATTGTTGAATTTTTACACGTAAAACCAGGAAAAGGACCTGCGTTTGTAAGAACTAAATTAAAGAGTGTAACTACGGGAAAGACATTGGACAATACATTTTCTGCCGGACACAAAATTGACACTGTCCGTGTAGAAACACATACTTATCAGTATTTATACAACGAAGGAAATGACTTTCACTTTATGAATACCGAAACTTTTGACCAGATTACATTGGACAAAAATATTCTCGATGCACCAGGATTATTAAAAGAAGGAACCAACGTGATGGTACAGATCAATACCGAAACCGAAGCTCCATTGTCTGTAGATATGCCGGCATCTGTGGTTTTGGAAGTGACCTATACCGAACCGGGTGTGAAAGGAAACACAGCAACAAATGCTGTAAAACCTGCAACCGTGGAAACAGGTGCGCAAATAAACGTACCATTGTTTATCAATGAAGGAGATAAAGTTAAAATTGACACAGCCACGGGAAATTATCTTGAAAGAATCAAAGAATAGTTTAAAATGAGATTTCCTAAAGTTTATAACTTAGAAAGCATTGCTGAGATTATTGGGTGTACGTATGTCGGAGCACCCGATTTTCCTGTTTTGGGAATGAATGAGATTCACGTGGTTCAGCAGGGCGAAATCGTCTTTGTAGATCATCCGAAATATTATGAGAAAGCATTAAACTCCAGCGCAACTATTGTTTTAATCAACAAAAACGTACCTTGCCCGGAAGGAAAGGCGTTATTGATTTCTGACGATCCGTTTCGGGATTTTAATAAACTTTCAGTTTATTTTCGTCCGTTTCAGTCTTCAAATCAACTCATTGCTCCTTCAGCAGAAATTGGAGAAGGAACAATCATTCAGCCAAATGCGTTTATTGGAAATCACGTAACAATCGGAAAAAACTGTGTCATTCATGCCAATGTAGTTATAAACGATCACATTGTGATTGGCGATAATGTTGTGATACACGCCGGAACTGTTTTGGGAGCCGATGCGTTTTATTTTAAGAAACGCCCGGATTATTTTGATCCTTTGATTTCCTGCGGTTCCGTAGTGATCGAAGACGATGTTACTTTGGGAGCGCTTTGTACCATTGACAGAGGTGTTACAGGAAATACAACCATTAAAAAAGGAACCAAAATTGACAATCAGGTTCATGTGGGACACGACACTGTCATAGGAGAAATGTGCCTTATTGCAGCTCAATGTGGTATAGCAGGTTGCGTAGTTATAGAAGATAACGTAACTTTATGGGGGCAAGCAGGAACAACGAGCGGAATTACCATAGGAAAAAACGCCGTAATTTCTGCAAAAGCAGGTGTCTCTAAAAGTCTGGAAGGCAGTAAGACTTATTTTGGAACACCGGCAGAAGAAGCTCGTGAATATTACAAACATGTAGCAAAAGTTAAAAATCTAGTAAAATAAATCAATATGGAAAGTGTATTAGATGTGGTTAAAAAATTTTACGGTTCAGCCGGAATTTTAAGCAAGACCTATTGTCAGGACGTGTTGCATGAAGACGTTACGCTTGAATGGTATAGTTCAAAAGGACATTTGGTTTTGGAACATGCTGATATTTTGGCTCTTTCCAAAGACTTAAAACATTCGTATTTTGACTTGCGTGCCGAAATTCACGATACAATGACTCAGGAAAATAAAGTTATGATTCTTTATACATATTATATTCGTACCTTTGAAAACCCGGACGAAGAACTTGTTTTAGCAACCTTTTTCACAGTATGGGAGTTAAAAGATGGTAAGTTTTTTAAAGGTTATCAGATGAGTCAGCTTCAGAATTAATGAAAATTTAAATTTAAAAGTTTTAATATTGATTTCTAACCCTTATTTTTGTAAATAAATTCAAATAACGATACAATTAAATTATGAGTGTATTAGTAAACAAAGATTCTAAAATAATAGTTCAAGGCTTTACAGGAAGCGAAGGAACGTTTCACGCTTCACAAATGATAGAATACGGAACCAACGTTGTTGGAGGGGTTACTCCGGGAAAAGGTGGTTCAACACACTTAGACCGTCCGGTTTTTAATACAGTACAGGACGCCGTTGATAAAGCTGGTGCCAACACTTCAATCATTTTCGTTCCGCCTGCATTTGCTGCTGATGCAATCATGGAAGCTGCTCAGGCAGGCATCAAAGTAATCATTTGTATTACAGAAGGTATTCCTGTTGCCGATATGGTAACAGCTTACAATTATGTAAAATCAAAAGGGGATGTACGTTTGATAGGTCCCAACTGTCCGGGCGTAATTACTCCTGAGGAAGCTAAAGTAGGCATTATGCCGGGCTTTGTTTTCAAAAAAGGAACAGTTGGTATCGTTTCTAAATCGGGAACTTTGACTTACGAAGCGGCTGACCAGGTGGTAAAACAAGGTTTGGGAATCACAACGGCAATTGGTATTGGTGGTGACCCGATCATTGGAACTACAACAAAAGAAGCTGTTGAATTGTTGATGAATGATCCTGAAACAGAAGCCATCATTATGATTGGTGAAATCGGTGGACAATTGGAAGCAGATGCTGCACGTTGGATTAAAGAAGACGGTAATAAAAAACCGGTTATCGGATTCATCGCCGGGGAAACAGCTCCAAAAGGACGTACAATGGGGCACGCAGGTGCGATTGTAGGTGGTGCGGACGATACAGCAGAAGCTAAAAAACGCATTATGAGAGAATGTGGTATCCACGTTGTAGATTCTCCTGCAGAAATCGGTAAAAAAGTAAAAGAAGTTTTGGGATAATTTCTTTTCGATATAAAAATAAAAGCCACGGATTCAATTCGTGGCTTTTTTGCTTTAAAATAACGTTCTCTATGAATCATAAATGTTCCTAAATCCAAAACTATCAATCAAAAAACGTATATTTGCGCTTTGTAAAAAGCAGATAATTCTACTATTTTATCTGTCCCAAAAAAAACAATAAACAGCAAAAGAGCAGATGAAATTTGAATTACTTCAGACCGATATAAATTCCAAAGCCCGTGCAGGAGTTCTCACAACTGATCACGGAGTGATTGAAACTCCGATATTTATGCCGGTGGGTACCGTTGCTACTGTAAAAGGAGTACATCAGCGCGAGTTGAAAGAAGACATTAACCCCGACATTATTTTAGGAAATACCTATCATTTATATTTAAGACCCAATACCGAAATCCTTGAAAAAGCCGGAGGACTACACAAATTTATGAACTGGGATCGAAACATATTGACCGATTCCGGAGGATTTCAGGTCTATTCATTGGCAGGTCGCAGAAAAATCAAAGAAGAAGGAGTGAAGTTCAAATCGCATATCGATGGTTCATATCATTTCTTTTCGCCGGAGAATGTGATGGAAATCCAACGTACGATTGGTGCCGATATCATTATGGCATTTGACGAATGTACGCCATATCCGTGCGATTACCGTTATGCCCAACGTTCGATGCACATGACGCACCGCTGGTTAGATCGCTGTATTGATCATCTTACAAAAGTGCCTGAAAAATACGGATATGAACAAACCTTGTTTCCTATTGTTCAGGGTTCTACCTACAAAGATTTGCGCGCCCAGTCAGCAGAATATATCGCCAATGCAGGTGCTGCCGGAAATGCTATCGGGGGATTATCGGTAGGTGAGCCGGCAGAAGAAATGTATGAAATGTGTGAAGTGGTTACCAATATTTTACCTAAAGACAAACCCCGCTATTTAATGGGCGTAGGCACACCTGTTAATATATTGGAAAACATTGCTTTGGGAATCGATATGTTTGATTGCGTAATGCCTACACGCAATGCACGAAACGGAATGTTGTTTACATCTGAAGGAATCATCAATATCAAAAATAAAAAATGGGCAGACGATTTCAGTCCGATCGACACAATGGGACACACCTGGGTGGATCTGGAATATTCCAAAGCCTATTTACGCCACTTGTTCATAGCCGATGAATATTTGGGAAAACAAATAGCAACCATTCATAATTTAGGATTTTATATGTGGCTGGTTCGTGAAGCCCGCCAGCAAATTCTGGCAGGAACTTTCTATGCGTGGAAAGAAAAAATGGTCAGACAAATGGCAACACGTTTATAATTTTCGGTTTATGAAAATCATCGATTGGTACATATTAAAAAGATATTTGGGAACATTCTTCGTAATGATTATGTTGTTTGTACCTATTGGAATTGTCATTGATGTGGCCGAAAAGATCAACAAAATTCTGGAAAACGATATTCCTACGGCGGATGTTTTAATATATTACGGCAATTTCACGATTTATTTTGCCAATATGCTGTTTCCGATTTTTTTGTTTATTTCCATCATCTGGTTTACTTCTAAATTGGCGGGTAATACGGAAATTGTAGCTATTTTAAGTTCAGGGATTTCCTACATGCGTTTTTTACGACCTTATATCGTTGGAGCAACCATTATTTCCATTTTTGCATTGGTAATGGGATTTTTCTGGGTGCCAAAAGCAAGTTTGGGCTATAATGATTTTCGTTACCAGTATCTCAAACGGAAAGAAGTCCGCGAAACACAAAAAGTGTTTAAGCAAATCAGCGACAATGAATTTATCTATGTAAGCAATTTTAGTTATAATTCCAAAACAGGGTATAACTTTACGTTGGAAGAGTTTGACGGACTGGAACTTCGTTCCAAAACCACAGCAAACAGAATTGTATTCAATGACAGTGCACAGGATTATACCTTATATAATTATGAAAAACGAACGGTAGGAGAATACGACGATTTTTTAGAAAAAGAACCACAGAAAAACATTAAATTTGATTTTGACGTGGATGATTTAACACCTGCGATTTATGCTGCCGAAACGATGACTTTGAAAGAGTTGAATCAATTTATTGAAAAAGAAAAGAAGAGAGGTTCGGCAAACATTAATTCCTATTTGGTGGTAAAATATAAAAAATACAGCGTTCCGGTTTCTGCGTTTATTCTGACGATTATTGCAGTAGCCGTTTCTTCTATGAAACGTCGTGGCGGAATGGGAGTAAATCTTGCCATGGGAATTGCATTGGCATTTATTTACATTTTTTTCGACAAAATTTTCGGAACATTGGCAGAAGCTTCCAGTATCAATCCATTGTTTGCTGTATGGTTTCCCAATATCATTTTCGGAATTTTAGCCGTTTATTTACTCAACAATGCTAAACGTTAATTTAAAAAATCAGTTAGAACTCCACCTAATCGTTTTTATCTGGGGGTTTACGGCAATATTGGGTCAGTTGATTTCGTTAGATGCCCTTCCGTTGGTGTTTACCAGAATAGCACTTGCCGTTTTTGTCATTTTAATTTACTTGGTGTATAAAAAGAAAAATCTGGCATTGCATCCCAAGGATATTTTTAGGTTTTTAGTATTTGGATTTGTAATTGCATTGCATTGGCTGACTTTTTTTCATGCCATAAAAATATCCAACATTTCCATCACATTAGCGTGTATTTCTACAGGAGCTTTTTTTACTTCATTGCTCGAACCAATTTTCTATAAACGGAAACTGATTTTATATGAAGTATTGTTGGGGTGTATGGTTGTAGTTGGTTTACTGTTGATTTTTCAGTTTGAAACCCAATACAAAATGGGAATTATTGTGGCTTTGATTTCGGCATTTCTCTCCGCTTGCTTTTCCATTATCAATGGAAAACTGGCACATACGCACGACAGCGTGGTGATTAGTTTTTATGAATTATTGGGAGGATTGTTCATACTTGCCGTTTTCTTATTTTATCAGGGAGGATTTCCTGCCTTTCAATTCGATTTTCAACCCTTCGATTATCTTTGGTTAGGTATTTTAGGTACTGTTTGTACGGCATATCCTTTTATCGCAACCATTGATATTATGAAATATCTCACCCCTTATACCGTGATGCTGACCATTAATCTGGAACCGATTTATGGAATTTTGCTTGCAGTTTTCCTTTTCAAAGATCAGGAACGAATGACACCTGCTTTTTATTTTGGTGCTGTTATTATATTACTTACAGTGTTGCTTAATGCTTATTTCAAAAATAGAAAAAAAGCCCTCGCTTAATTAATAAAAGCACTATATTTGTAGTTGCAATCAGACTAAACAATCGAAGTTTATGGAGTATTTAGATTTTGAATTACCTATAAAAGAATTAGCGGAACAATTAGATAAATGTCAAATTATCGGGCAGGAATCCGATGTGGATGTGACCGATACCTGCAAAAATATTGAAAAGAAATTAGAAGAAAAGAAAAAAGAAATATACGGAAACTTAACGGCCTGGCAGCGGGTTCAATTGTCGCGTCATCCCAACAGACCTTATACATTGGCATACATTAAAGCATTATGTGGTGATACTTTTTTAGAGCTTTTCGGAGATCGCGGTGTTAAGGACGACAAAGCGATGGTGGGTGGTTTAGGAAAAATCGGCGATCAGACGTTTATGTTCATAGGTCAGCAAAAAGGGACGAATACCAAAACCCGCCAATACCGCAATTTTGGTATGGCAAATCCGGAAGGATACCGCAAAGCTTTGCGCTTGATGCGTATGGCGGAAAAGTTTAACATTCCGATCGTTACTTTTGTGGATACTCCGGGAGCTTATCCGGGATTAGAAGCAGAAGAGCGCGGACAAGGAGAAGCTATTGCCCGTAATATTTTTGAAATGTTTCGTATCAAAGTGCCCATTATGGTCATTATTATCGGTGAAGGTGCGTCGGGCGGAGCTTTGGGAATTGGAGTAGGAGACAAGGTGTTTATGTTAGAAAATACCTGGTACTCAGTAATTTCTCCTGAATCGTGTTCTTCTATTTTATTCCGTAGTTGGGAATACAAAGAAATGGCAGCCGATGCGTTGAAACTTACTTCTGTGGATATGAAGAAAAATAAGTTGATCGACGAGATCATTCCTGAACCTTTAGGAGGCGCACATTACGATCAGGAAACAACTTTTGAAACTGTAAAAAATACGATTGTAAAAACGTATGCTTCTTTATCTAAAAAGAACATTGACAAACTCATTGAAGAACGAATGGAGAAGTATCTGGCAATGGGAGAATTTTCGGAGTAAATACTAATGAAATAGATACAAAAAAAGTCGAACAATGTTCGGCTTTTTTCGCTTTGATTATTTTTGAGTGATAACTTATCAACATCCAAA
Organism: Flavobacterium sp.; assembly: GCA_035307005.1. Classification (GTDB taxonomy): domain Bacteria; phylum Bacteroidota; class Bacteroidia; order Flavobacteriales; family Flavobacteriaceae; genus Flavobacterium. The sequence goes on from DATGMY010000355.1 coordinate 11,769, forward strand.
TGTTACTAAGTGTAATCAAATAGTTAATAAATTTCGTTAGGTACATCTGTTTAAAAAAAGTAAATTCGCTTTATGGAACAAGAAAGAGTTTTAAAACCGAATTATAAAGAAAGACAAAATGTAATTGCCTTAGAAAAAGGGAAGTTACCTCCGCAGGCTGTCGATTTGGAAGAAGCGGTTCTCGGGGCAATGATGATTGATAAAAAGGGGGTTGATGAAGCCATTGATATTCTAAAACCTGAAGCGTTTTACAAAGATGCCCATCGGTTTATTTTTGAAGCCATCGAAACACTTTTTCAAGCTACTCAACCTATCGACATACTGACCGTTTCTACACAATTGAGAAAAAACGGTAAATTGGAAATTGTAGGCGGCGATTTTTATTTGATCAGTCTTACACAAAAGATTGCTTCGTCGGCACATATTGAGTTCCACTCGCGGGTTATTCTTCAAAAATACATTCAACGTAGTTTAATTAAAATATCTTCAGAAATTATTGAAGATGCTTACGATGAATCGTCGGATATTTTCGAACTGTTGGATCAGGCAGAATCTAAATTATACGATGTTACACAAGGAAACATCAAAAAAAGTACCGAAACAGCTGAATCATTAGTTGCACAGGCAAAAAAACGGATTGAAGACATCGGAAAACGTGAAGGCTTGTCAGGTACACCAACAGGTTTTCATAAATTAGACGCTTTGACTTCGGGTTGGCAACCATCGGATCTGATCATTATTGCCGCCCGTCCGGGTATGGGAAAAACAGCTTTTGTATTGTCTATGGCACGAAATATAGCGATAGATTCCAACAAAGGAGTGGCTTTTTTCTCGTTAGAGATGTCGAGTGTACAGTTGATAACTCGTTTGATTTCGTCCGAAACCGGTTTATCTTCAGAAAAATTGCGTACAGGAAAATTAGAACAGCACGAATGGGAACAACTCAATGTAAAAGTGAAGGATCTGGAAAAAGCACCACTTTTTATTGATGATACCCCCTCACTTTCCATTTTTGATTTACGCGCCAAAGCCCGCCGGTTAAAATCACAATATGATATTCAATTGCTCGTGATCGACTATTTGCAATTGATGACTGCAGGAGGTAATTCAAAAGGAATAGGAAACCGCGAACAGGAAATCTCGACTATTTCCCGTAACTTAAAAGGGTTGGCAAAAGAATTAGATATTCCTGTTATTGCATTGTCACAGTTGTCGCGTGCTGTTGAAACACGTGGTTCGTCCAAGCGTCCGTTACTTTCTGACTTGCGTGAATCGGGTGCCATTGAACAAGATGCCGATATTGTTTCGTTTATCTATCGCCCGGAATACTACAAAATTACCGAATGGGACGACGAAGAACGCAGCCCAACCGACGGACAAGCAGAATTTATCGTCGCTAAACACCGTAACGGCGGGCTCGACGAAATACGTTTAAAATTCATTGAGCATCTTGGTAAGTTTGAAAACTTGGACACTTTTGATTCTCCGTTTGAATTTCACTCAAAAATGAACGCCGCAGCCAACGACGATACCTTTAAACCCGGCGATTTGCCATCAGCAGACCAAGCGTTTGGAAGTGCTCTAAATGATGATGACTCTGATGATAATGATGTGCCGTTCTAAATTTTAAACCGGAATACAGGTTTCATTTTTTACTTCACTAATTACAAACGAACTTTGAGTACTGCCAATATGATGTAGTGTCGTTAGCTTTGTCACCATAAACTTGCGAAACGCAGACATATCACGTACACACACTTTTAGCATATAGTCATATTCCCCGCTGACGTGATAACACTCCATCACTTCGCTGAGTTCAGCTACTTCTTTTTCAAACTTGACCAAATATTCCTTGGTGTGTTGCGTGAGTTTGATTTGGCATAGCGCAACAAAAGAACGGTTTACCTTATTCTTATCGATCACAGCCACATAACGGGTAATCACACCGGATTTCTCTAGTTTACGGGTGCGCTCATAGATCGCCGTTGAAGAAAGGTTGAGTTGTACTGACAACTGTTTGTTGGTCTGTTTGCAATCTTTTTGCAAGAGCCCCAGCAGCTTCTTGTCTATAGGATCAAGTACCGACATTTATTCGTTTTTAAAGTTTTATGTGTGCAAATTAATGAATTAAAATCTAAAATAATATTCTTTAATAGAATAAAAAACTAAATAAACTTTAAACTATTGAATATATAACTACAA
>DATGMY010000356.1:0-3071 GCA_035307005.1 Flavobacterium sp.
TATAGCGGAATTAATTTCTGTAACTCCCGAAAATCAGGGAGCGGATTTCGTTATTACAAAAAAGCAAATAAAAAACTTTTTGAACGGAAAAACGCCGGAAGCGATTGTAATTCGTACGTTACCCAATTATTCAGAGAAAAAACATAAAAACTATTCCAATACCAATCCACCGTATTTATTGGAAGAAGCGGCGATATACCTTCGCGAAATCGGAATCAGACATTTACTGATTGATTTGCCCAGTGTGGATAAAGAAGTTGACGAAGGAAAATTGGTTTCACACAAAGCGTTCTGGAATGTGAAAAATATTCAAAAAGTGAACGATGATGCCCGTTTTGATTGCACCATAACGGAATTAATTTTTGTGGAAGACGTTATTAAAGACGGTTTGTATATTTTAAATCTGCAAATTGCTTCGTTTGAAAACGATGCGTCGCCAAGCAAACCTGTGCTGTATCAAGTTTTGTAGTTAAACCCTAACTCCGTTATTTTAGGTAGTCTATTTTTAATTGTTTGAATAGGTCAATATTTTTCTTAGTGATTTCGGATGTTTTCCATTCGTTGTTGATATTGAGTTTGTAGATAGACTTGCTGAGCTCTATGATGTCTTTTGGGGAATATTTGCTGAGTTTGTTGGCTTCTTTGAGTTTGATGTATAGCTTATGATAAGCTATCATGGCTATAAAGTTGGCTGTGAGCCATCCTTCGAGCACGTATCGGTTTTGCATATACAGCACATCGGCTTTCAGAAAGTTCTTATAAGCATCAAATATGGTTTCTATTTCGTTACGTTGTTTGTACGCTTCGTAGATTTCCTGTGGTGTTTTGTCGGATTTTATATTGTAGGTAAATGTCAGTGTTCCAAAGCTGTTGAGCTTTTGGGCGAACTTTTCTTCGGTATAAGTTTCCGGCAAAGTGCTGATGCGTGCTACGTAATCAGCCTCTTCTTTAGCCCGTAAGCCTTCATCTAAAAAAGTGATAAACCTCTCTCCTTCAATATTGTAGCTATAATGCCAGATGATGCGTTTTTGATAAATGAAATAAGACAGCTTGCTTTTAAAATTAGCTTGTTGTAAAGGGTGATAATCTATGAGTTTATTGTTTCTTTGAAGCGGAATAATGTATTGCAGGTTTTGAACCTTCATCATCGCCACATTATCCTTGCTGTAAAAGCCTTTGTCTGCAATGTAAATGACGTTTTGGATATTCATTTCCTCTACGCATAATGACATAGATTTAATGTCGGTAATATTTCCGTTTATAAGCCGGTAATAAACGGGTTGTTGGGTTCCGGCAGTAAAAAGATACATCAGTCTTACCTGCTCGTCAAAATCAAAATTTGGATTGTATCCTTTTGCGTTTATAGTCAATAGTTCCGACTTGCTGACAAGATGCGTAGAATCCATCATGACAAACTGCTCCACGGCTTCACTCTCAGATGTGTTGAGCAAAGATTTCATCCATTTTAACACCGCTGTCCTGTGTTCGCCTACTGACTTTAGCGTACCGGAGACTAATTTGTCATCCACGGAAATTTTACCGAACACTTGCGAACAAAAATCGTGATTGTAATAGTAGGGAACTCGCTTAATGGGTGTATTATATGCCCATCGGAACATTGCAAAGGCAAGCAATATTTCACATGTTTCTTTGGAGAAAAAGACTTGCAGAGATTCCATTTCTTCCTTCATTAAAGTTGAAAACAGGTGATACAAGCCAAAGTTCTTAATGTCGATTGGATTGTTCTTTATTTTCTCTGTTCTGAGTTTGTTTTTATCGGAAGGGACAAATCCGTCTTTTTCGGTAATCTTCCCTAAAAGCACGCCTGTAATCTTATCGGTTCGCTTTTTTTGAGCATTGTATTTGTACTCCACGGCATACTTGTAGTATCCGCCTTTAATTGCTTTAATCTCTGTTTTTGGCTCTTTGAATTTAAGAATCCATTCCGGTAATGCCATAAACAACCTAATTAGGTAGCTCAAAGTTAAAACAAATATTCCTATAAACCAAAGATTTTCAAAAATTTATTCTCGATAATAGTTTATAAAAGGGGTAAAAATGCGGAGTTAGGGTTCAAACTAATTTTTCTCCAAAATATCTTCTGTTTAGCTTGTAAATAAACTCGTTGAGATACAGTTGAAGGTATTCTTTATGATAATTCCAAGCAGGTTTCTTTTGGCATTACTAATGGCAATATGAACTCATTTCAACGTTTCTTTAGTGATTTGTTAGGAACTCTTTTTCATTATGTGAGATTCTACAAAATCAGCTATATCTACATATGATGAACTTTCATCTTTAAACACAATACTTTGATTGTCAATACATTCTTGTATATCCGCATCTATTTCTTCCGAATCGTGTCCTTGAAAGACTTTGGCTTTAAAGAAATGAACCGGTTTTTCTTTTTTGTCGGTTTCCAAATCTTCCAACGGAGTGCTTTCTGCTATCAGTGCCACATTTTGTTTGCCAACCGCTCCTTTTCCACGAATGCCTTTTTCTTGTTCTATTTTACTGTTTTCAACCGTAAAATAGGCTTCATCAAACTCTATCATTCCTTCCAAAGTGTACTTTGCATCACGGGTTCCCATCGTTTTCCGTAATTTATGAACCATTGACCAAATAGGTTCGTATCAATTCAACACCCAACCCGTTTTAGGTCTCCGTGAGGGAAGTTGGTTGGAAGTTCGTGGTTCTCAAATTACACTTAAAGGTCAATTATCAGCACGTTTATTCCGTCAAAATGAAACCCCTGTAGAACTTGCTCCTGAAACAGATTTATCTGATCTATCATAATTAAGTAAGTTTTCACTAAAATAAAAAACCCCTTCATTTCCCATGAAGGGTTTCAAAAAGGTGGGACCCGATCCCGATAGCTATCGGGACGAACATCCGGTACACCAATGCATAAAAAAAGTCCCTTACAAGATTGTAAAGGACTTGAAAAAAAGGCGGCGACATACTCTCCCACATTAAGATGCAGTACCATCTGCGCAATCGGGCTTAACTTCTCTGTTCGGTATGGGAAGAGGTGAGCCCCGACGCTATAACCACCTTAAGTTTTTAAAGCT
>DATGMY010000357.1:0-2458 GCA_035307005.1 Flavobacterium sp.
AAAAAACCAACTCAAATGAGTTGGTTTTTTTTATATTAGTTTGCTAAGATATTAATTCTGTTGTCTTTTAGTTCAAGCGTTCCCGATTTGATGTATAAATAATAGGTGTTATTATCTATTTTTTCAAAACGGTTTTCAAACTGGGAATCAAACTTTAAATTGACACCCGCTATTTTAATTCTTCCTTCTGCCAACAAAGAAACGATAGGTGCGTGATTATTGAGCATTTGAAACTCACCATTGATTCCGGGAACCGAAACAGCAGTAACCTGACCTTTGAATAATGTAGCTTCCGGAGAAACAATTTCTAAAATCATAATAAATTGTTTTTAGTGATTATGATTCAGCCAACATTTTTTGTCCGGCTTCGATCACGTCTTCAATGGTACCTTTTAAGTTGAATGCGGCTTCCGGTAATTGATCTAATTCACCGTCCATAATCATGTTAAATCCTTTGATGGTATCCTTAATATCAACTAAAACACCAGGAATTCCTGTAAACTGTTCGGCTACGTGGAACGGCTGAGACAAGAAACGCTGAACACGGCGTGCGCGGTGTACGGCTAATTTGTCTTCTTCAGACAATTCTTCCATACCCAGAATCGCAATGATATCTTGTAATTCTTTATATTTCTGTAAGATTTCTTTTACACGTTGTGCACAACCATAATGCTCTTTTCCTAAGATCTCAGGGGTAAGGATACGAGAAGTAGAATCCAATGGATCTACCGCAGGATAAATACCCAACTCTGAAATTTTACGGGATAATACGGTTGTTGCATCTAAGTGGGCAAATGTTGTAGCAGGTGCAGGGTCTGTTAAGTCATCCGCAGGAACGTAAACCGCCTGAACTGATGTAATAGAACCTGTTTTTGTTGAGGTAATACGCTCTTGCATTGCACCCATTTCGGTTGCTAATGTTGGTTGGTATCCTACTGCCGAAGGCATACGCCCTAATAATGCAGACACCTCAGAACCAGCTTGCGTAAAACGGAAGATGTTGTCCACGAAGAAAAGAACGTCTTTTCCTTGACCATCACCGGCTCCGTCACGGAAATATTCAGCAATTGTCAAACCGGATAAAGCTACACGGGCACGGGCACCAGGTGGTTCGTTCATCTGTCCGAACACGAAAGTTGCTTTTGAATCGACCATTCCGGCTTTGTCCACTTTGGTTAAATCCCAACCTCCGTTTTCCATTGAGTGCATAAAATCGTCACCGTATTTAATAATGCCCGATTCCAACATCTCGCGCAACAAGTCGTTTCCTTCACGAGTACGCTCTCCTACACCGGCAAATACAGATAAACCTCCGTGTCCTTTTGCGATGTTGTTGATCAATTCCTGAATCAATACAGTTTTACCTACTCCGGCACCACCAAACAAACCGATTTTCCCTCCTTTTGCATAAGGCTCGATCAAATCGATTACTTTGATACCTGTAAATAAAACTTCTGATGAGGTAGAAAGATCTTCAAACTTCGGAGCAGGACGGTGGATGGGCAATCCGTTGGTTCCGTCTTTTGGCAAAGACTCTAATCCGTCGATCGGATCTCCAACCACGTTGAAAAGACGTCCGAAAACTTCTTTACCAACAGGCATCTGGATAGGAGTACCTAAAGCAACTACCTCAATACCACGGCTCAATCCGTCGGTTGAATCCATAGAAATGGTACGAACGGTATTTTCTCCGATATGAGATTGAACTTCTAATACTAATTTTGATCCATCTGCTTTTGTGATTTCTAATGAATCATAAATCTTCGGTAATGCAGCGGAAGTAGTGTCAAAAACCACGTCAACTACCGGTCCGATAACTTGTGCAACTTTTCCTGTAACTTTAGACATTGCTTATGTATTTATTTAACAGCTAATTATCAATTGCGAAAAAACAACTTTTTTCGATGTGCAAAGATAGATTTTTTTTGTAACAAATAAAATCTATTTTCTGTTTTTTCTGTCAAACAGCGAATTCCTTTGGAAGGCATCCTTAAACCGATATAAGTAGTTCTACGTAGCTGTATTATCATATAAAATCGGAACTGTATAACAGTCCCGATTACGTTTAAAAAAAATATTTATGAGAACTATATGCTGTGTTCACGATTTATAAACCTGAGTTCGATTGTTATTTAGCTAACAATAATGGTATATATTAAAGACATCCTTTCGGTAATGCTCCGGAGGAGCCTCCTGTTCATAGAAACAGCTGCATTCATCAAGCATTAGCTCCGTTAGGAGCGGTCTGTTCTTTTTTCAGGTCGCTCCTAATAGAACCTGAAGTTCGATTAATAGCATCGGGCATTAGCTCGATAAAAGAAATAAAGCATAAAACAAAAAAGGCTAAAGCCCATTCCAATGGATAAAAATAATCGAACTCAGATTCAAAAGATGTAATACAATGAACAACGACTTAAAGTCAAATTGTTATATCATTTTACCTAATTTTGAAATACGA